>DFYK01000078.1:0-8822 GCA_002383605.1 Proteiniphilum sp. UBA4084
GTCGTGGTGGCCGAAGAGAACTATGGCGAAGGGTCGAGCCGCGAACATGCTGCCATGGAGCCGCGTCACCTGAATGTAAAGGTGATCCTGGTAAAATCGTTTGCCCGTATTCACGAGACCAACCTGAAGAAACAGGGCATGCTGGCTCTTACCTTCGTGAACAAGGATGACTACAACAAGGTGCAGGAGCGGGATAAGATCAGCGTGACGGGACTCGCCGGGTTCGCTCCGGGAAAAAATCTCACCGTAGAGTTGTTGCACCCCGATGGTTCAAAGGATACCTTCGAGGCAGCCCACACCTACAATCAACAGCAGATAGCCTGGTTCAGAGCGGGTAGCGCGCTGAACGCGATGAAAAAGTAAATCAACCTTAACATAAACAGCCTCATGCAAATAACCAAACAAGGTGACCGGCTTCTTGTCCCGGATCATCCCGTGATTCCTTTTATAGAGGGTGACGGGATTGGCAAAGAGATTACTCCCTTTGTTCAGCAGATCATCGATGCGGCAGTGAAAAAAACATATGGAGGCAAAAGAAAAATTACCTGGCAGGAGGTACTGGCGGGAGAGAAAGCCTATAACAAGGTGGGGAGCTGGCTTCCTGCTGAGACAATGGAGACGTTTCGCAATAATCCCGTCGGGATTAAGGGTCCGCTCACCACGCCGGTGGGAGAGGGAATCCGCTCTCTGAATGTGGCGCTGCGTCAGGAGCTCGATCTCTACGTATGCCTGCGCCCGGTACGCTGGTTTCGGGGCGTAGCCACTCCCCTGCTACATCCCGAGAAGGTGCATGTCACCATCTTTCGGGAGAATACCGAAGATATTTACGCCGGCATTGAGTGGGCGGCCGGTACACCTGAAGTGAGAAAAGTGCTCGCCTTCCTGAAAGAGGAGATGGGCGTTGCGAAAATTCGTTTTCCCGAGACCACCTCCATCGGGGTAAAACCGGTGTCGGTGGAGGGTACGGANNTTCAAAAAATGGGGATATGCCTTGGCAGAGCGTGAGTTTCCCGATCAGACTTTCACCGAGCACCGGTTTAACAGCATAAAAACCGAAAAGGGACTCGATGCGGCAGTGGCGGCCTACAACCAGGCTCTTTCATCGGGCAGGGTCTTTATCAAGGATGTCATTGCCGATGCTTTTCTGCAAAATACCTTGCTGAAACCGGAAGAGTATGCCGTGGTGGCTACGCTCAACCTGAACGGCGACTATATCTCGGATCAGCTGGCTGCCATGGTGGGTGGAATCGGCATTGCACCCGGTGCCAATATCAACTATCAGACCGGCCATGCCATCTTTGAAGCAACCCATGGCACAGCACCCGACATTGTGGGAAAAGAGAAGGCCAATCCCTGTTCTCTGCTTCTCTCCGGCGTCATGATGCTGGATTATATGGGATGGCATGATGCTGGAAAACTGATCACAGCCGCGCTCGAGAAACTCTTTGAGGCGGGTTATGCCACACCCGACCTGGCACGCTTTATGGAGCAGGGAAAACCGCAGACAACATCGGAGTTTTCGCAGAAGGTGATCGAAAATTTATAAGAAATAGAATAACAAGGTAAACAAAAGTGACTGAATGAATGTTAAAACAATAGCCATCCTGAAACCGGCCCCACAAGACATTTGTAGTATCATAACAAAACAAACAAAGAGAAAATATGGATAATGAACAGCTGACAAAAATTTTATCAGATTCAGTTGCTTTCACGAGCAACATAGACAAGGAGCTTTTCCCGAAAATGGGCGTAAAGCGCGGCCTGCGTAATGAAGACCATTCAGGCGTACTTGCGGGGCTAACCCGTGTGGGCGACGTGGTGGGCTATGAACGGCAGGAGGAAGGAACGCTGAAGCCGATACCCGGAAAACTTTACTACAGGGGCCTGGATGTGGAAGAACTGGTGAAAGGCATTCAGTCTGAAAACAGACTTGGTTTTGAGGAGACAGTCTATCTGCTTCTTTCCGGAAAGCTGCCCACCAAAGAGGAACTTGCTGCGGTAAATTCTCTTCTCGCGCAGACAATGCCGCTGAATCATACGGCTACCATGAATATTCTTTCGCTGAAAGGAAAGAATATTATGAATATACTGGCCCGAAGCGTGCTGGAGCTGTATACCTACGATGAAAATCCGGATGATATCTCGCCGGAAAACCTCGTCCGGCAATCGGTGAACCTCATTGCCAAGTTCCCCACCATCATCGCCTATGCCTATCAGGTGTTACGTCACGATCAGATGGGGCGTTCACTGCACATCCGTCACCCCTACGAGGATCGTTCTGTGGCGGAGAACTTCCTGTTTATGATGAAGGGACGCGATAAATATACCGAGCTGGATATCAAGATACTCGATCTCGCGCTTATCCTGCATGCCGAACACGGTGGAGGAAATAACTCGACCTTCTCGGTGCGGGTTACCAGCTCCACGGAGACAGATACCTACTCGGCCATCGCCGCCGGCATTGGCTCTCTCAAGGGACCACTCCATGGCGGTGCCAACATCAAGGTGCAGGGCATGCTCGAAGACATGAAAAAGAATGTGAGCGACTGGAAGAGTGTAGATCAGATCGATAATTACCTGTTGAAGATCCTCCGCAAAGAGGCATACGACCATACGGGCCTGATCTACGGCATCGGACACGCCGTTTACACCATCAGCGATCCAAGAGCCGACTTGCTCAAATCGATGGCACGTGATCTGGCTGTAGAGAAGGGAAGGCTCAAAGAATTTGAGTTCATGGAGCTAATTGAACAGCGTGCAGTGGAAGTATTCCTCAGCTTCAAAAAAGAAACTGCCAAAGCGAGAACCTGCATCAACGTGGATTTTTATTCGGGCTTTGTGTATGACGCCATCGGACTTCCCAGTGAAGTATTTACTCCGCTGTTTGCCATGGCCCGCATCGTGGGTTGGTCGGCACACCGCATTGAGGAACTGAATTTCACCAGCAAACGTCTTATTCGTCCTGCATATAAGAACGTCCGCGAGAAACAACCCTTTGTTCCCATCAACGAGAGATAAACCATATGCAAAAGATAAAAGTGCAAAATCCGGTCGTGGAACTGGATGGAGATGAAATGACCAGAATTATCTGGTCATTTATCAAAGAGCAGCTTATATTGCCATACCTCGACCTGGATATCAAATATTTCGACCTGAGTATCCAAAACAGGGATGCCACCAATGACCAGGTGACCATTGATGCGGCAGAGGCAATCAAAAAATACAATGTCGGGATCAAATGTGCCACCATCACGCCCGATGAAGCGCGTGTGGAGGAGTTTGGCCTGAAGAAGATGTGGAAATCACCCAACGGCACCATCCGCAATATTGTGGGAGGCACGGTCTTCCGGGAGCCAATCATTTGCAGCAACATACCCCGCTACGTGCAGGGATGGACAGAGCCCATCATCATCGGTCGTCATGCTTTTGGGGATCAGTACCGCGCTACCGACACGGTGATCAAAGGAAAGGGAAAGCTGACAATGACCTTTACCGGTGAGGATGGTGAGACGCGGAGCTGGGAGGTTTTCAACTTTCAGGGCGACGGCGTGGCCATGGCCATGTACAATACCGACGAGTCGATCTACGGCTTTGCCCGCTCCTCCTTCCAGATGGCGCTGACTAAAAAATATCCGCTCTACATGTCAACGAAGAATACAATCTTGAAGGCTTACGACGGGCGTTTCAAGGATATTTTCCAGGAAGTGTATGAAAATGAATTCAAAGGATTGTTTCAGGAGGCCGGCATCACCTATGAGCACCGGCTGATCGACGACATGGTGGCTTCGGCCATGAAATGGCACGGAGGCTTTGTGTGGGCCTGCAAGAACTACGATGGCGATGTGCAGTCTGACACCGTAGCCCAGGGCTTCGGCTCGCTGGGCATGATGTCTTCCATTCTGGTTACGCCTGATGGTAAAACGGTAGAGGCCGAAGCGGCGCACGGCACTGTCACACGTCACTATCGTCAGCATGAACAGGGAAGGGAGACCAGCACCAACCCCATCGCTTCCATCTTTGCATGGACCGGCGGACTGGCACACCGGGGAAAGCTTGATCACAACACAGCGTTAATTGATTTCTGTCAAAAACTGGAAGAGGTATGCGTGGAAACGGTCGAGGGAGGTGAGATGACGAAGGATCTGGCATTGCTGGTGCATGGCAACAATGCTTCACGTGATACGTGGCTTACTACGCAGGAGTTTCTGCAGGCGCTGAAAAGGAATCTGGAGAAGAGTTTTTAGGAATCAGCTATCAGCTATCAGGAGTCAGCTATCAGCTTTGGTAGTGGAATATTGTTAATATCAGCGGTCGGCAAGGAAATTAGCTGTTAGCAGTTTGAAATAAAAGAAGGGCAGTCCGTTTGGGCTGCCCTTGCCATTTGGAAGGAGGAGTTAATCCTCTTTTTCCTGATCTTCGTAAGCCTTCAGCAACTTATCCTGTACGTCGGCAGGTACCAGCTCGTAGTTGGCAAACTTCATGGTAAAGGAAGCCCTGCCTCCCGTCACGGAGCTCAGTGAGGTAGAGTAGCTGCCCATCTCCTTCAGGGGCACCTTTGCTTTCAACTTCTCAAATCCTTTCTCGCTCTCCATGCCCATGATGATGGCTCGTCGTCCCTGCAGGTCGCTCATCACATCACCCATATAATCTCCAGGCACGGAAACGGTGACGTCATAGACAGGCTCCAGAATTTTGGGGCCTGCATTTTTGAAGGCGGTACTGAACGCGTTTCGTCCGGCAAGCATAAAAGAGATTTCGTTGGAGTCCACCGGGTGCATCTTTCCGTCATAGACGATCACGCGCACATCGCGGGCATAGGATCCGGTGAGCGGCCCCTGTTCCATGCGTGCCATGATTCCTTTCAGGATGGCCGGTAGAAAACGGGCATCGATGGCGCCACCCACAATGCTGTTCACAAACACCAGCTTACCACCCCAATCGAGGTCGATCACCTGAGTGTCGCGGTTCTGAATCTTAAACTCCTGCCCATTGAACCGGTATATTTCCTGAACAGCCATTCCCTCCGTGTATGGTTCCACGATGAGATGTACCTCTCCAAACTGACCGGCACCACCCGACTGCTTCTTATGTCGGTAGTCGGCACGTGCCGACTTGGTGATGGTTTCGCGATAGGGTATCTTCGGTTCCAGATACTCGATCTCAATTTTGTCGTTATTCTCGAGGCGCCACTTGAGTGTTCTGAGGTGAAACTCACCCTGCCCGGAGACGATGGTCTGCTTCAATTCCTTGGATACCTCCACAAGCCAGGTAGGATCTTCCTCCTTCATGCGGGTGAGCGCTTCACTCATCTTCTCCGAGTTGGATTCATTCACCGCTTTGATGGCCCTGCGATAGCGGGGTTCGGGATATTTGATGAAGTTGAACCTGTTTTCGGCGCCTTTGGCGTTCAGCGTATTGCCGGTACGCACATCCTTGAGTTTCACGGCGGCGCCAATGCTGCCTGCCTGTAGCTGTTCCGTCTTGTTGCGGATCTGCCCGGCTACAGTATAGATTTGCGCCAGACGCTCTTTGGAACCCCGATTTACGTTGGCAAGATCGTCTCCCTCCTTCACGGTTCCCGACATCACCTTGAAATAGGAAACTTCCCCAATATGAGGCTCTACGGTCGTCTTGAAGAAAAAAAGGCTGGCGGGAGCAGTCGCATCGGGTGTCACTTCTTCACCTTCACTGTTTACCGGTGCAGCCACATCGGTGGGTGAGGGAGCTACCATGCTCAGAAAGTTCATGATACGGTGTACCGCCATATTTTTCTCGGCGGAGGTGCAGAACAGCGGGAAGAGGGTGTGTGCTACCATTCCTTTGTGGATACCATCACGCATCTCCTCCTCGGTGAGGGAGCCCTGGTCGAAATATTTTTCCATGAGTCCTTCGTCGTTCTCTGCCGCTGCTTCGAGCAGTGCCTGATAATACTCACCGGCACGCTCCTGCTCGCTTTCAGGAATTTCAAGCACATCGGGAGCGTTGCTTCCTGGCTTCCAATGATAAAACTTCTGCTTCAGTACGTCCACAATTCCGTCGAATGCAGTGCCATTGCCGGTTGGGTACTGTACCGGCACGACCTTGCTTCCATAAAGCTCTTTCAGGCTGGCCAGTGTATTTTCATAATCTGCTTTTTCATGATCCATGCGGTTGATGAGCAACACAAGTGGTTTCTTCATTTCGTCCACATAACGGAACTGGTTGATGGTGCCCACGCCCACGCCGTTGGCTGCATCAATAAGCATGAGTGCCATGTCGGTAACATTGAGCGCCGACACCACGCCGCCCACAAAATCATCCGACCCGGGGCAATCGATAAAGTTCATCAGCTTATCCTTCCACTCGTAGGATAAAACGGTGGAAAAAACAGAATAAGCATACTCCTTTTCCACGGGAAAATAATCGCTCACAGTGTTCTTCCCGTCAATGGTACCACGTCGTTTTATAAGACCACACTCGTAAAGCATGGCTTCAGCGAGGGTGGTCTTACCTGATCCCGCATTGCCGATAAGGGCAATGTTTTTGATTTCGTTTGTTTTGTAAACTTTCATGATTAGAAAATATTTAAAAATTAATGTGCCATGTCAATCAGCCTTGCATTGGTAAAGCGCTGGGTATCGATCTGTTGATGCTATCCGAATAAAACAAGAAAAATGACCTTGCGGCGTTGAAGACCCACAAAGTCATCATGTCTCAATAGCGCTTGCAATTTATAAAAATCGGTTGAGAAAGAAAAATGTTACATTTATGTTATACAACATATGCAGACGCGGGAAGTGTTTGAAAATGTTTAAATGTGAAACATTCCGGACTTTTCAGTTGTTTATTTAAAGGGTAAAGTGATCCTTTACCAGAGTCTGACCCACAAATCATATCATGACGACAAAGGTAAAAATTACAAATGCAAACAGGTTACAGATGAACAAACAACAACCAGAGCGGTACTACAGTCAGACCATCGAAGCGGTTTTGCAGCAGTATCAGGCTGACCCTCATTCGGGACTTTCTGTTGAAGCCGCGGCAGAACGACTTGCGAAGCATGGACCCAACCGGCTTGAATCGACCCGGCAGAAATCGGTTCTCACCATTTTTTTTGAACAATTTAAGAGCAGCATGGTGCTGATCCTGCTGGTTGCAGCCATCATTTCGGCTGTGATTGGCGTGATGGAGGATGAGGGACTGGTGGAAACCTTCGTGATCCTGGCCATCCTGGTTGTGAATGCAATCATTGGCACCATGCAGGAACTGAAGGCGCAATCGTCGCTTGAAGCGTTGAACAAGATGAGTTCACCCCATTCGAAGGTGTTGCGTGGGGGGCAGGTGGAGGAGGTGGTTTCCACCGACCTTGTTCCCGGCGATATAGTGGTGCTCGATACGGGTGACATCATCCCGGCCGATCTGCGGTTGATTGAGACGGCAAACCTGAAAATACAGGAGTCCGCCCTTACGGGTGAATCGGTACCGGTCGAGAAGAACAGCGAGATACTCGGAGACATGGAGATCCCATTGGGAGACCGCAGCAACATGGCTTTTTCCACCAGCACGGTCACCTATGGCCGCGGTAAAGGTGTGGTTGTTGCCACCGGCATGCATACCGAGGTGGGTAAGATTGCCCACATGCTGCAAAATACGCAAGCTACGGAGACACCCATGGGTAAGCGGCTTGAACAGCTGGGTAAGGTGTTGGGGTACGTGGCGCTGGGTATCTGTGGCTTTATTTTTCTGGTGGGGTTGTTGTACGGAAACGACTGGCTGGAGATGCTGATGATGGCGGTGAGTCTGGCCGTGGCAGCCATTCCGGAAGGGTTGCAGATCGTGTCGACCATCGTGCTGGCCATTGGTGTGCAGCGCCTGGTGAAACAGAATGCCATTGTGCGTACCCTGCCGTCGGTGGAGACCCTGGGAAGCACCACGGTGATTTGTTCAGACAAAACCGGGACGCTCACGCAGAACAGGATGACCATAGTAGAAGGATGGAGCGGCGGCAACCGGATCGACTTCCGCAATGCTCCCCCTGCCGAAGAACTTGATAGCGACGAGAACCTGCTGCTGCAGACGGCTCTTCTCTGTACCGATGCTCATTTGAAGATGCTCCCCGACGGGAAACATGAAACGGCCGGTGATCCCACTGAGACGGCCATCGTGGACGTAGCGCTCGGGCTGAAGAAGAGTAAACTCGTGCTGGAGCAGCAGTACCCCCGGGTGGGTGAAGTACCCTTTGATTCCGACAGAAAACGGATGGCCACCATCAACAGGATGGGGGAAGGTGATTTTCGGATTCATGTGAAAGGAGGCCTCGATGAGGTGTTGGCCGTCACCTCACACATGATCATACACGGAAGCAGGCGTCCCATTACCGATGAGGATCGTGAAACCATCCGCGAAGAGAATCTCCGGATGGCTCAGTCTGCCCTCCGTGTGCTGGCAGTGGCTTACAGAGATATCGATACCGTTCCCGCGGAGGTGACAGCCACAACAATCGAAAAAGAGCTGGTCTTCGTTGGGTTGCTCGGGATGATCGACCCGGCCCGACCCGAGGTGGTGGAGGCTGTGAAAAAATGTCGTACGGCCGGTATCCGGCCGGTGATGATCACCGGTGACCACAAGGTGACGGCTGTGGCCATCGCGTCGGAGATCGGTATTTACCGGGACGGGGATCAGGCCCTCACGGGCTCTGACCTGGAAGTGATGGCGCAGGATCAACTCGATCGCAGGATACAGGATTTTTCGGTCTATGCCCGTGTGGCTCCCGAACACAAGGTACGCATCGTGCAAGCCTGGCAGTCGCAGGGTGACATTGTGGCCATGACCGGCGACGGCGT
>DFYK01000078.1:8832-31857 GCA_002383605.1 Proteiniphilum sp. UBA4084
CGATGACAACTTCGCCACCATCGTCGGCGCCGTAGAGGAGGGACGCCGCATTTACGACAATATCCTGAAAGCCATCCAGTTTCTGCTATCCGCAAACGTGGGTGAGGTATTGCTGATTTTTATTGCCTCAATCTTCAATATCGGTAACCCGCTTTCACCCATTTTGATCCTGTGGATCAACCTGGTGACCGACAGTCTGCCGGCGCTGGCGTTGAGCATGGATCCGTCGGAAAAAGACATCATGACCCGCCAGCCGAGAGACCCTAAAAAAGGTTTCTTTACAAAGGGGATGATCTGGCGGATCTTTTACCAGGGAACGACCATCGGGCTGATCTCGCTGGCGGCCTACATCATCGGACGCAACGACGGTCTACGGGCGGGACTTGAAAATCCCGATGAACTCGGTCAGACCATGGCCTTCGCCGTGCTGGGATTATCGCAATTGCTGCATGTGCGCAACCTGCACTCCAATAAACTTTCTTCTTTCCGTACCAGCCTCTGGGGAAATAAATCACTACTTGGAGCCATCTTCCTTTCCACACTGCTGTTGCTGCTGGTTTTGCTTATTCCAGGCGTAATGCGTATCTTTGGGGTGGTGGAAATGGACAGTACGCACTGGCTTTACGTGAT
The DNA here is from genome assembly GCA_002383605.1 of Proteiniphilum sp. UBA4084. Lineage (GTDB taxonomy): Bacteria > Bacteroidota > Bacteroidia > Bacteroidales > Dysgonomonadaceae > Proteiniphilum. Next base: position 9,463 of record DFYK01000078.1, read on the forward strand.
TGGATTGTCGTTGCTCCCCATCGCGGTGGTCGAACTGATGAAGTTATTCAGGATCAACCATTCAAAGGATGAGTATTGAGAGATAGGAGAGAACATGAAGAAGTTTTTTCTTTCTTTTGTGAGCCTCTTGTGGATCTGTTTTTTACTGGCGAACGATGATGCAATCATCGAACATTATTCAACGGACGACGGACTGGCTCATGAGACTGTAAACTGCGTGCTGCAATCGACAGATGGATTCATCTGGATTGGCACGTGGCATGGACTGTGCAGTTTCGACGGAAAGGAATTCAGAACCTACAACAATCGCAACAAATACCAGGCCGACATACCCCCCCGCAAGATTCAGGATATACTGGAAGACCGCAACGGCAATCTGTGGCTCAAAACCACAGACCACAAGATTTATCTGTTCGACAAAAAAAACGAGCAGTTCCACGCCATTTTCAACTTGTTACCCAAAGATTTTTCTCTGAATGCGCAGATCATCAAGATCGTAGAAACAGACGAAGGAAATTTTCTGTTGCTTACCAAAAACAAAGATCTTCTTCTGGCTTCACCTTCACCCAATAAACTGGCTGACATTACTCTGCTCTATAAGTCTGACAATAAAGATGGTGATTCCAGGCTGAGGCGGAATATATTTTCTGAAGATGCCGGATTCCTGAATTGGATCGGCATGGATTATTCGATTTTCTCCTGCAGGAAAGGTGAACAGCTGAAGAAGAAATCGCCGTCCCATGTACGTGAGACGCTGCAAACGCTTTCCGCCGATTCAACCTTTGTCTGTTATTACGGCTGGGGAGACAACCTGTGGATTGCAAACCGCAGTGGCGAAATTTTCAATATTCACACCCACACCGGTGAGATCACTGCAAACCGCACCCTGCAGGGACAGGGGGAAATTAGGAACATGGTCACGGATGGCCTCAGTTTCCTGTATGCAACGGTTGGTAACAAAGGAATATACAGGATTAATCTGCGCGATAACCGGGCTGATTTGATCCATCCATTACCTGTGAATGTGCTTTCTTCCTTCTTCGATGACGCCGGCTTACTTTGGTTTATCACGGATGATCACCGCGCCATCGCGTATAATCCGGTGAGTGAAACCTCAAGCCTGTTTGCATTCGCCCAGGAACAGCAGGTGAACGAGTCACTCAGCTGGCAGGATGGGAAGGAGTTGGGAATATTTTTTCTCACCACCTCCGGAAGAGTGTATCAGGTTGATCGGGAAAAGATGGAGATGAGGGAGTTGGACGTGACTCCCCGCACGGATAATTTCCAGCCACTCAGATTCTCCGGTCTCCTGTTCGATGGCAAGGGTATTCTGTGGCTTTCATCCTATGAAAATGGCATCTTTCGGTTAAGCTTTCCCGGGGACCGTTTTTACCTGATCAATCCCCTGCTTGGTTTCGATCATCAGGTACAGTCTGAAAAAGAATATGCTGCCGTCAAGGCATTGTACAGAACCAGAAACGGAGATGTCTGGGCCGGCAGCAGACAATCGGAAATATTCCACTTTGACCGGAATGGCAGACTGAAAAACAGGTTTACAGCCAAAAACAACTACATCGGAAATGTGTATCACATCATGGAAGACAGAGCGGGAACACTTTGGTTTTCCACCAAAGGACAAGGCCTGATCAACGCGGTGCCTGATGAAGATGCGCCCTCGGGATTTATTTTCCGCAAATATATGCACGACCCGCTCAATTCCTATTCCATCAGCAGCAATGATGTTTATTATACCTTTGAAGATAGCAAAGGACGCATATGGGCAGCCACCTTTGGCGGTGGACTCAATCTGTTGCAGGAGGAGCAGGGACACCTTCTCTTCCGGCATAAGTATAATTCATTCTCGCAATATCCCGAGTATGGACAGTATACGGAGGTAAGGACGATTACAGAGGACAAGGACGGACGTATCTGGGTGGGTACGAGCGACGGATTGATGTCTTTTGACGGGAATTATTCCCTGGCAAAGGATATCCAGTTTGAGACGTACCAGAACAATGTAAACTTTACCAACAACGATGTCTACAATCTGTATAAGGACAGGAACGGAACAATCTGGGTCAGTATCTTCGGGGTTGGCCTCAACCGGCTTGCAGGGTATGACAAACTGACAAACATGCCCCTGTTTGAATCCTTCGGAACGGACAGCGGCATCAACAGTGAAGTCATTCTCTCCATGATTGAAGATGATCATGGCAACCTCTGGTTGTCGACTGAAAAGGGAATCTCGCGTTTCAATCCCTCCGCCAAAACATTCCGCAACTTTGATCAGTACGACGGACTTCCCGATTATTCGTTGGAGGAAGCCAGCGTGCTTAAGTTGGAAGATGGAACCATCGGCTTCGGCAGCAAAGAGGGGATCGTAAGTTTCAACCCCGGCAGCATCCCCGATATGCCGGTTCATTATCCAACCTATATTGTTGACATGACTGTCTCCAATAAAAGTTACGATAGCTGGAGCAGCGACAGCATCTCGGTTAAATATATGGAGAAGGTAACACTGAAGCACCATCAGTCTATGTTTTCCATTGAGTTCGCGGCACTGAACTATTACACGCAGAGCCACATCCGGTATGAATATATTCTGGAAGGATATGAGAAAGAGTGGCACGTGGCCGACAAAAGCAGAATAGCCTCTTATACCAACGTGCCTCCGGGCAGCTATCTGTTCCGGGTGAAGACCCTGGACGATACCAACCCTACGTTGGATTCGGGGACAACATTACAGATTAAAATCCTGCCCCCATGGTGGAAGTCCGTCTGGGCTTATATTATCTATGCCATCCTGGTGCTTGTCCTGCTTTATACCATCCTGCGGTTTGTGGCCTTGATGATTAAAATGAAGAACGATGTCTATATCGAGCACCGGTTGTCGGAACTCAAGATCAAGTTCTTCACGAATGTATCGCATGAACTGCGAACGCCGCTCACGCTGATTAAAGGGCCCATTCAGGAGCTGAAAGAAAATGAGACATTTACCGATAAAGGGATGCAGTACATCAACCTGATGGAGAACAACACCAATCACATGCTCGAGCTGGTGAACCAGATACTGGATTTCCGAAAAATTGAAAATAAAAAAATGCGACTGCATGTTTCTCCGATCGATTTGAATGCAGTCGTCAAATCGTTTTATGAAGAGTTCTCGGTACTGGCGGATGAGAATGCCATCAGCTACGATTATCACTTGCTGGAGGAGGATCTTGTTGTATGGGGAGACAAAGAGAAGCTGGAGACGGTCATCCGGAATATATTGTCTAATGCCTTTAAATTCACGCCTATAGGAGGAAGCGTATTACTGACCTGTGGAAAGGATCAGGAGCGGGATCGGTGTTTCGTGCGGGTGGAAGACAGCGGGATCGGTATTGCACAAAACAAACTGGGAGAAATATTCGAACGTTTTTCTCAAAACGCACTCTACCAGGGAACAGGTATCGGGCTGGCTCTGGCAAAAGAACTGATGACATTGCACGAAGGAAACATCACTGTGGAGAGCGCAGAAAACAAAGGCTCGGTATTCACCATTGCATGGCCCCCGGGAAAAGAACATTTCAAGACGTTGAAAGCAGACTTCTATATGAGTGACTTCATTGAAGAAACGTCTGCAACCGCAGAGAACGAATCACCGGCGAAGCATGCCGGACCTGTGCCGGACAACGACCGGTCGCACCTGCCTTCGCTCCTGGTAATTGAAGACAACAGGTCGTTGTGTAACATGCTCAAACTACAGCTTGAGGATAGATTCCATGTAAATACGGCCTATGATGGCGTTGAGGGATTAAAGAAAGTACATCTTTATCACCCCGACATTGTGATCACCGACCAGATGATGCCCAAGGTGAGCGGGTTGGAATTGCTGGAGCAAATCAGGAATGATTTTCAGATCAGCCATATTCCGGTGATCATCCTTACGGCGAAGGATGATGACGATTTCCGGATTCGCTCCATCCGACTGGGGGCAAATGCGTATATCACCAAGCCTTTTAGTAAGAAGCACCTGGTTGCCAGGATCGATCAATTGTTGAATGAACAGAAAATTTTCCGGGAGAAACTGTGGAATCGGGAAAAGATATCGGTGCCGCAGCAGGAGGAATATGGCGATTTTCTGGTGAAGAAGGACATGGAATTTATTGAAAGTGTCAGTCGCATCATTGAAGATAACGTGGATAATAGCGACTTCAACATCGATATCATCGCCACAACCATGAATATCAGCCGGTCGGCCTTCTTCAAGAAGCTGAAAAGCATCACCGGCCTGGCTCCTGTAGACTTTGTCAAAGAGATCAGGCTCAGCAAATCTGTGGAATTGATCAGGAGCACCGATCTGTCTGTCTCCGAGATTGCTTTTGCCGTCGGGTTTAAGGATTCGGGATACTTTGGAAAATGTTTCAAAAAGAAATATAAACTCTCCCCCCGAGAATATCTGAACGAATACAGGAGCATCTCCGTCTGATTACAAAATGGCTGCCTGTTCGTCCTCATCGAAAGTAAACATCCCATGAGACTGTATATGACACTTTATCTGAAGCTGCTGGTAATAACGGGGAGCTGGCTCTTCCCGGTTTGCCTCTTTCCGCAGGCTGCCTCCCTTATTCTCCGCGAAGGTAAAATCCTTTACCAACAAGATAGCCTGGGTAACAGGGTACTTGATTTTTCCCATTGCGGATACATGCAATCGGAAGAAGGTATTCCGGATATTCCCAACACCATTTTTGTGCCCTGCGTGGAAGGTGATGCTACCGGAATGATCCGGCGGGCCATCCGTTATGTGGAGCAACTGCCGGTAAACGAAGCGGGCTTCAGGGGAGCTGTGTTGCTGGATAAGGGCATTTACAGGCTCAGTGGGTCGTTGTTTATCAGCAAGCCGGGTGTCGTGCTGCGGGGAAGCGGACAAAATGAGACCATTCTCAGAAAAACGGGCGTAGCACGCGAAGCATTCATTCATGTGGAAGGAACGGATGACATGATCATAACCGATACCATTCCGGTAGTTTCGGATTATATCCCTGTGAATTTAAGATCATTGGATGTTGGTGATGTCTTCCGGTTGCAGGGAGTTGAAAACATCGTGATTTGGAGACCCTCTACGAAAGAATGGATTGAAAAGCTGGGTTGTGATCATTTTGGCGGAGGCATTACGTATCTGGGCTGGAAGCCGGGAGAAATGGATATTCGCTGGGACAGGAAAATCGTGAAAATCAATGGCAACACCATTGAAATAGATGCTCCGCTGACCACGGCGCTGGATGGCAGCGAGGCAGATACCCGGATTCTGGTCTATTCCTGGCCCGGCAGGATTTCGCGGGTGGGCATAGAAAACCTCACCATTGAATCGGATTACGACAGGAGTAATCCCAAAGATGAAGATCATTGCTGGACGGGTATCTCCGTGGATCATGCCACCGACTGCTGGATCAGGCAGGTCGGCTTCAGACATCTGGCCGGCAGTGCGGTGATCCTTCAACCCGGCAGTTCCCGCGTGACCGTGGAAGATTGTATTTCCGAAGAACCCATATCCGAGATCGGGGGAATGAGACGCAATACCTTTCTTACGCTGGGGCAGTTGAATCTTTTTCAACGTTGCTACTCTGAAGAGGGTATTCATGATTTTGGCGCCGGTTATCTGGCTGCAGGACCCAATGCCTTCGTACAGTGTGAAACGGAAAATTCACTGGGATACAGCGGAGCCACCGACAGCTGGGCTGGCGGCCTGCTGTTCGATATCGTGAATATAGACGGCAATGATCTTTCCTTTAAAAATATCGGGCAGGACAATAACGGAGGAGGCTGGACCACCGGGAACAGTCTTTTCTGGCAGTGTACGGCCGCCGGCATATTTTGTTATTCACCCGATGCATCAAACATGAACAGAGCTTACGGCTGCTGGGGTCAGTTTTCGGGTGACGGAGAATGGAATGAGTCGAATAATCATGTTGTACCGGTCAGCCTCTTTTATGCACAGTTATCTGATCGTCTGGGGGGCGACTTTTCTGAGAGAGCGGGGCTTCTGCCCCTAAGCCGAAGCGCCACCAGCAGTCCTACCGTGGAAGAGGCATTGGCGTTGACAGCAGAAGCTTCACAACCCCGTCTGACCCTGAAGCAATGGATAAGGGAACTGACAGATGACATTGTCTCGCATGACCCTGGTTTGTTGTCGGTGCTTCAGCTCAAGAGAGAAGCCGATAGTGCGATGCCAGTTGCTGATACCACCATAGCGATTGTGAACGGGAAAATAAGTTTCCGAAACCGACTGTTGACAGGGAAAGCAACCGGTGTGTCGTGGTGGAGCGGAAAGCTGCGTACAACACAGATCTCCCGCGCCACACCCCACATCACCCGTTTTGTTCCAGGGCGGGAAGGTACGGGGCTGACCGATCGGATCGATTCAGTTGTTGCCAGCATGAAGCGCAGCGGAATCACAGTGCTCGACCACAATTACGGCCTGTGGTATGACAGACGTAGGGACGATCATCAGCGTGTGAAAAGGAAAGATGGTGACGTCTGGGGTCCTTTCTATGAACAACCATTCGCCCGCAGCGGCACGGCTTATGCCTGGGACGGCTTGTCGAAATACGATCTGACAAAGCCCAACAGATGGTACTGGTCACGCCTGCAGGAGTTTGCCCGTAAAGGGTCGACCAAAGGCATCCTGCTTTTTCACCAGCATTATTTTCAGCACAACATCATTGAGGCGGGTGCTCACTGGGTAGACACGCCGTGGCGCAGCGCCAACAATGTGAATGATACCGGTTTCCCCGAACCTGTTCCCTTTGCCGGTGATAAACGAATTTTCATGTCGGAACTTTTCTACGATGTGAACCAGGAACAAAGAAGGGAATTGCACCGGAACTACATCCGGCAATGCCTGAATGCCTTGGCTGAAGAGGAAAACGTGGTGCATCTGACGAGTGCCGAGTATACCGGTCCGCTTCATTTTGTGGAATTCTGGCTTGATGTCATTGCCGAATGGAAGCTGGAAACAGGAAAAGATCCGTTGATCGCTTTAAGCACCACCAAAGATGTTCAGGATGCTATTCTGAACGATCCTGTCCGTTCGGAGATCGTGGACGTGATTGATATCCGTTACTGGCATTACCAGGACGGTGGGCTGCTTTATGCTCCCGAAGGTGGCAAACACTTGGCACCCCGTCAGTTTGCGCGGAAGATGAAGATGGGAGCGGTTTCCTTCGAGGATGTATACAAGGCGGTCAGTGAATACCGGCAAAAGCAACCGGCAAAAGCGGTGACTTATTACGCCCCGAAATATCCCGAGATGGCCTGGGCGGTATTTATGGCAGGAGGTTCTCTGCCCGGTCTGCCGCCTATCGACGATGACTCTTTTCTAAAAGATGCCCTGCAGATGCAAATCATGGACGATGGCCGGTCGCCGGTCGCTTACCAGGCACTGGAAAAAACTGATATCGGGAAGATCATTTATTTCCGGAAGGGCAGCGATCGTTGTCCCATAACTCTTCCTCCCGGAATGTATCAGGTAAAAAAGATTGATACCGCTACCGGTAAAATTACTTTGCTGGACGAACGGTTTGAAGCGGATCGTCCGTATGATGTCAGATTTCCCCGGGTGAACGATCTCTATTGGTTTAAAAGAAAGTTATAGCCAAATAGGTGTTATAGAACATATTTGTCAGTTTTTTCCACTCTAATACCAAAAATTACCAATCGCCGGGTAAAATATCTTTTATGTTTGTGAACAACAAATAAAAAGTTATTTTATCCATGATTTCGCCAACAAACAATAACCGGGAAAATGTTACAGAGGAAAAGTTAACCCTCCTTTTTCAGCAATATCAGGCAGGCAGCGTAGAAGCTTTCAATGGTCTGTATGATCACTATGTGAACATGCTTTTCAATTTTGGCTGTAAGCTAACCGATGATAGAGAACTACTCAAAGATTGCATCCACGATGTTTTTATCAAGATGTACCACAACCGCTCAAATTTGGAGAATGTGTTGAATTTCAGATCTTACCTTTTTGTTTCCTTAAAAAACAGACTGTGCGATGAATTGAGAAAAACAAATTACATATCGGGTCAGCCTGTGGAAGATTATCATCCTGTCTCCGGGAATGATGTGGAAAACGAGTATATTGAAGCCGAAAAATCGGCATTCTGTCACCAGAAGATAACATCATTGATGAACATGTTGTCGACCAGACAGCGTGAAGCCATCACGCTCTATTATCTGGAGGAAAAGAGATATGAAGATATCTGTGTGTTGATGGGTATCAACTACCAATCTTTACGAAATCTGATACACAGGGGATTAACGAAGTTGAGGGATGTTGCAGTTTCGGTTTGAAAATTGAGTACAAAGGGGATGTCATTGCGTCTTATCCATATAAAAACAACAAAGTGGAAAAAGACGAACTTGAGATCAAAAAGTTGTTACTCAGCAGCAGTTTCCTGGATGCTGTACTGAACAATTCTTTCTCCGTTTCAGAATGGGAAACATATGCCGAAGTCAACTTTCCCGATAACATGGAAACAGCCCGTGAGGCCCGTGACATTATTCTGTACCGGAATAAGGACAAAAAAGAGTTGTCCGGCGACGAAAGTCAGGCATTGAAGTTGCAAATCCTGCGTTCACTCACCTAAAAATAAACCCTTCTTGTTCGTTTCACTGCGAAAAACATTTCTCCTTACTTGCCCTGCACAGAAAGAACTTAATTATGCTTAAATTGCACATTTTATCTGTTTTCGTGCACAAAACAGAATAATTTTTGTATTTTTGACCTTCAATAATTGCATTCTTGAGTTAATTCCGTCCATTTTAATTCAGTCGGGTTATCGGGTTATCCTTGTGCGATAGTAAATTATAACGAATACATATGGAAAATTTAAATGAGGCATTGGGCCTTTTGGCCATTGGTATGATCATGGTGATTATTGTACTTTGGCTGGTGGTGGGACTTGGTAATCTGGTCATCAATCTCACCAACCGGTTTATATCCGATGAAAAAAAACCGGAGAACACAAACCGGACCAATGGGGTTCATCCCCGAAAGCTGGCTGCTATTGTGGCTGCCGTGGACGTGATTACCCACGGACGCGGGAAGGTGGATTCTGTTCAGAAGAAATAAAATCAAAAGAATATATACATGGGAAAAGAGATAAAATTCAGTCTTTTATACAGAGACATGTGGCAGTCATCGGGGAAATACGTACCCACGGTGGAACAACTTACAGAAGTAGCTCCCGCAATTATAGAGATGGGATGCTTTGCGCGCGTGGAGACCAACGGCGGCGGGTTCGAACAGATCAACCTGTTGTTTGGCGAGAATCCCAACAGGGCTGTTCGGGAATGGACAAAGCCTTTTAACGAGGCGGGTATTCAGACACACATGCTGGAACGCGGATTGAACGGCATCAGGATGACACCGGTGCCCGAGGACGTACGCAGATTGATGTTCCAGGTAAAGAAAAAACAGGGTACCGATATTGCCCGTTCGTTCGACGGACTCAATGATCCCCGCAACCTGGAGAATTCCATCCGGTTGGCCAAAGAAGCCGGGATGATCTCCCAGGCAGCACTCAGCCTTACCGTCTCACCCATTCACACGGTGGAGTACTACACCACGCTGGCCGACACGCTGATTGAGATGGGTGCCGACGAGATTTGTGTGAAAGATATGGCGGGTGTGGGTCGCCCGGCAAGCATTGGCAAGATCATCAAAAATATCAAAGCACATCATCCGCAGATTCCCATCCAGTATCACGGCCATGCCGGCCCCGGATTCCAGATGGCTTCCATCCTGGAGGCGGCTTATGCCGGAGCGGAGTACATCGATGTGGGCATGGAGCCTCTCTCATGGGGCACAGGCCATGCCGACTTGCTGGCGGTGCAGGCCATGTTGAAGGATGCCGGTTTCATTGTGCCCGACATCAACATGAAAGCTTACATGAAGGTGCGTTCCCTCACGCAGAAATATATGGACGACTTCCTGGGTTACTACATCGACCCCAAAAACAGGATGATGAACTCATTGCTGATTGGACCGGGATTGCCGGGGGGCATGATGGGCAGTCTGATGGCCGACCTGGAGAGCAACCTGTCGTCTCTCAACAAATGGAAGTTGAAAAACGGACAGCCGGAACTTACACAGGACGACCTGCTGGTCAAGCTTTTCGAGGAGGTCACCTACGTATGGCCCAAGGTGGGTTATCCCCCACTGGTGACGCCCTACAGCCAATATGTGAAAAACCTGGCGCTGATGAATGTGGTGCAACTTGAGAAAGGCAAGGAACGCTGGTCGATGATTGCCGACAATATCTGGGACATGATCCTTGGCAAGACGGGCAAGCTGCCGGGTGAACCCTCTGCAGGTATCGTGGAACTGGCAAAACAGCAGGGACGTGAGTTTTATACCGGCAATCCACAGTACCTTTATCCCGATCAGCTGGATACATTCCGCGAGGAGATGAAAAGGAAGAACTGGGATGTGGGACCGGATGAGGAGGAACTCTTTGAGCTGGCCATGCATCCCGAGCAATACCGTGCTTACAAGTCGGGTGATGCCAAACGATCTTTCGAAGCCGACCTGGCCAAGCGGAAGGCCGAAAAGGCAGCGCAAACCGCTCCGGCTGTTGCCGAATTAACCAATGGTAATGGCAACGGGAATGGAAATGGTTGTCAGCCCAAGAGGCTGGTCGTTACGATCGATAACCAGGAGTACGTGGTCAACATTGCTTACCCCGACGAAACAGACAATGGCACATCGCAGGTCACCCCTGTAGCAGCACCAGCACCGGCTGCTCCAATTTCGCAAAGTCCCGTTGCATCTGCTTCGGCCTCTGCAGGTTCTCTCAAAGAGGTGATTTCGCCGCTTGAGGGTAAGTTTTTCCTCACCAAAGACTCTTCCGAGACTCCGTTGAAAGTGGGCGACAAAGTGAAAAAAGATGACATCATCGGATACATCGAATCGATGAAGACCTACAATGCCGTTGCTGCCGAAGAGGGTGGCACCGTGAGCGAGATTTGTTTCGCCAACGGCGATTCGGTAGATGAAGATGACATACTCATTAAAATGCAATAACGATGGGTGAATTCTTTTCCAATATAGTGGAAGTAACCGGCTTCAGTTTTGTCGACTGGGGCACGGCTCTGATGTGGGTTATTTCCGGGATCCTGTTATATATGGGAATTTTTAAACAGTATGAACCCCTGTTGCTGGTGCCCATTGGCTTTGGTGTATTGCTGGCCAACCTTCCCGGAGCCGGAATGGCTGTTGTGGAAAGTAATATGGTGGTCAACCCGGATGGAAGCCTGATGAACCTGCCTGAGATTGCTGCCAATCATGGTATCATTAATTTCCTTTATTATTCCCTTATTAAGTCAGGCATTCTCCCGCCTGTCATCTTTATGGGGGTGGGGGCATTGACCGATTTCGGTCCAATGCTGCGGAATCTGAAGCTTGCCTTCTTTGGCGGTGCCGCACAGATTGGTATTTTTACGGTGGTCATCCTGGCTGTACTGATGGGCTATTCGATGCCTGAAGCAGCCTCCATGGGAATCATCGGTGGTGCCGACGGCCCCACGGCCATCTACACCACCATCAAGCTGGCACCGCATATGCTGGGGCCCATTGCCATTGCCGCATACTCCTATATGGCCATGGTGCCGGTGATCATTCCCGCCGTGGCAAAGCTGCTGATGACAAAGGAAGAGTTTGGCATTCACATGAAGAAGATGGACAAACTTTATCCGCCAAAGAATGAGATCAAACATCTGCGGGCGGTAAAGATCATTTTTCCCATTGTCCTTACGCTGGTCGTTTCCGTGCTGGTACCCTCTGCTGCACCACTCATCGGGATGCTGATGCTGGGCAATCTTTTGAAAGAGATTGGCCCCAACACTGCCCGTCTGGCAGATGCTGCTTCGGGTCCCATTATGAATACTGCCACAGTCTTTCTGGGCGTGTGCGTGGGCGCGACCATGCCTGCCGAGGTTTTTCTGCGGTGGGANNTGATTGTGAAGCTTTATAACAAAGGGGCGAAGAAGAAGATTAACCCGCTGGTCGGTGCCACCGGCCTGAGTGCGGTACCCATGGCATCGCGTGTGGCCAATGATGTGGCGCTAAAGTACGACAAGTCGAATCATATCCTTCAGTACTGCATGTCGAGCAACGTCTCCGGCGTGATTGGTTCTGCCGTGGCTGCGGGTGTGTTAATCGCATTTTTAGGTTAGCGCACACCCTGTCAAGCTTTTTCGAAAATGTCGCGGATTGCCTGTGCGATGATGGGAACGCCGCAGCGGATTGTTTCCACGTTGGTGTTGCAGAATGACACGCGCATATGATCGTTGCGGATACCATCGGGATCAAATGTCTTTCCTGTGACGAAGACCACTCCCTTTTCAATGGCTTTTTTCAGCACCGCTGTTGCATCACATTCTTCAGGCAGCTGTAACCAGGTATAGAAGCCTCCGCGTGGCTTTTCGAAAGTCACATATTCCGGCAGGCAGGCTTCCAGTGTTTCAATCATGGCCAGCCCCCGTTTCTTGTACTCCTTCCTCACCTGTGTCACATAGGAGTGAATATGGCCCTCCCGGATAAACTTGTCTGCAATCACCTGTGAGAGACTGGGTGAACAGGCATCGAGCGACTGTTTGATCAGCTCACACTTCCGGTATATCGATTCGGGTACCAGCATCCACCCGAGACGTAATCCAGGCCCCAATATTTTCGAGAAGGAGCCGGTAAAACAGACATCGATGCCTTCCGGATCCATTGTCTTGATCAGTTGCATTCTGGGCACGTCCTCCTCGTAAAAATAAAGGTCGCTATATACATCATCCTCAATAATGGGGATTTCCTGGTCTTTTAACAGCGCCACCATCTGCTGTTTCACTTCCGGTGAGTAGATGATTCCAGCCGGGTTGTGAAAGTTGGGGGCATAGTAAAGAAATTTTGGTTTGGTTGCTGTGCTTTCCAATCTCTTTTGCAGCTGATTGATATCCATCCCGTCGCCGTTCAGCGGCACGGTAATCAGTTCGGCCTCACAGGCACGAAAAGCCGACAGTGCCCCGATAAAGCTGGGTGTCTCCACCAATACCGAATCGCCCGGATCGAGGAACGCCTTTGCCAGGATATGTATGGCCTGCAGTGAGCCAGTGGTGATGATCAGCCGGTTATTTTTTAACGGGAGTCCCTTTGCTTCCAGGTAGTCCGACAATGACTCCAGCAGGGTGGGGAGTCCGGTCGTCGGTCCATACTGCATGGCTATCTGTTTCTCTCTTTCTGTAAGGGAGTTGTAGATTTTATCCAGGGTGTCGAGCGGAAAAAGCTCGTTGCCGGGCATGCCGCCAGCAAAGGAGATCATATCGGGAGCCGTGGCGAGGCTCATCAGGTCGCGTATTTCCGATGAACGGAGATTTGCGATATTTTTAGAGAATCGGGGCATAGTTCTTTTTAGCGTTCAGNNTTTTTAGCTGTCAGGAGTCAGCTATCAGCTGTCAGCTTTTTTGGTGGAATGTTGTTAATTTCAGCGGTTTGTTTTTTAGCGTTCAGCTGTCAGCTGTCAGCGATCAGCTTTTTAGCTGTCAGGATTCAGCGATCAGCTCTTTTAGGAGCAATGTTGTTTTCTCCAGCGTTCAGCAAGTTAGCGTTCAGCTGTCAGCGATCAGCTTTTTTAGGAGCAATTGTTGGGCTTACAGCGGTTTGCAAGTTAGTTTATAGTTGGTAGATATCGGCTTGAGAGAGCAGTTGCTGGTTGTTCTTCTCCAGCACCCCGCTCATTTGAACGATATCCTCAGCACGGATCACGGCCAGTGCCACATCGTTGTTGGAGAAGGCGTACATATAATCCACATTGATCTTTTCTGCCGCCAGTATCTCCAGGATGTGGTAGAGCGATCCCGGCTTGTCGGGGATATTGACGCAGACCACGTCGGTGAGTCCGATGGAGAATCCGGCATCCTCCAGTACTTTTTTTGCCAGTTCGGGCCTGCCCACGACCATGCGTACAATGCCATAATCGGCCGTTTCCGCCACGCTGAGCGCGGTGATGTTCACGTCGTTTTCAGCCAGGATGCGGGTCAGTTCGGTCAACCTTCCCGACCGGTCTTCCAGAAAAACAGAGAGTTGTTTGATGTGCATGTTATTTAGCGTTCAGGAGTCAGCTTTTTTAGCTGTCAGGAGTCAGCTATCAGCTGTCAGCTTTTTTAGTATAATGTTGTTTATTTCAGCGGTTTGTAATTTAGCGTTCAGGATTCAGGAATCAGCGATCAGCGTTCAGCTCTTTCGGAGCAATGTTGTTTCCTGCAGCGGTTTATATCTTTTTTAGTGTTCAGTATCCAGCGATCTTTGATCTTGTATCTTTTGTCTTTTGTCTTTTGTCTTTGATCTTTTGTCTTTGATCTTCGATCTTCCTCAATCAGCAATGTCGGTGGTCGATGACCCGCTTGGCTTTTCCCTCCGACCGTTCGATGCTGTTCGGTTCCACCAGGCGGACTTTCGCACTGATGCCGAGCATGGACTTGATGTTGTTGTCGATGCGGTGTCGTATACCCTCCAGTTCGCGGATGCTGTCCGACCAGTTTCTCTCGTCTATCTCCACCAGCACCTCCAGTGTATCGAGATTATTCTCTCTTCTGATGATCAGCTGGTAGTGTGGCGTGGTTTCTGTCATCTCCATCAGTACGGATTCTATTTGTGACGGGAAGACGTTTACCCCGCGGATGATCAGCATGTCGTCGGTTCGTCCCAGACACTTCTCCATGCGCACCAGGGTGCGTCCGCAGTCGCATTTTTCTCTGTGTAGCCGGGTGAGGTCGCGCGTGCGGTAACGCAACAGCGGCATGGCCACCTTGCTCACCGGGGTGAAGACCAGCTCACCCAGCTCACCGTCGGGCAGCACTTCCAGTGTCTCGGGATGGATGATCTCGGGGATGAAGTGATCTTCAAACACGTGATTGCCACATTGGCAGGCACACTCCATGGATACACCCGGCCCGATTACTTCGCTCAGTCCATAGATGTCATAAGCTTTAATATGCAGCAGTTGCTCAATTTCCTTGCGCATCTCGTTGGTCCAGGGCTCAGCGCCAAAGACACCAATGCGGAGCCTGATCTCCTCCGGAGCGATTCCTTCCTTGCGGATGCTTTCACCCAGGTGAGCAGCATAAGACGGTGTGCAGGCCAGGATGGTTGCCTGGAAGTCGGTCATAAACTGCAGCTGCTTTTTGGTATTCCCGGTAGATATGGGAATCACGGTAGCGCCCACTTTCTCTGCTCCGTAATGCAGTCCCAGTCCCCCGGTAAACGGACCATAGCCATAGGCGATCTGGATGGTGTCGCCGCTGTGTATGCCTGCCATGGTGAGGCTGCGCGCCACCACCTCGGCCCATGTTTCCAAATCCTGTTGCGTATAGCCCACCACGGTGGGTTTCCCTGTGGTGCCACTCGATGCGTGGATGCGCACCACATCGCTCTGTGGTACGGTGAACAAACCAAAAGGATAGTTGTCGCGCAGATCGTTTTTTGTGGTGAAAGGCAGGTAGCTCAGCTGATCCACGCTCCGGATGTCGCCCGGCTCTATACCTGCTTCTTTCAGTTTCTTCCGGTAGAAAGGTACGTTGTCGTAGATCCGTTGTATCATTGCGGTGAGCCGCCTACTTTGTATCTCGTGCATCTGTTGCCTATCGGCACATTCCATTTCGTTGTTCCAGATCATCTTATTTCTGCGTGTTATCTTTTCCAAGTCTGAAAGCGTTCAGGTTCGTTTCCACAATTTTTTCTCCTTTACCGCCAAAATAGGTGACGATAGCCTTTTCCAGTTCTGCCGGTTCCATGCCAATATAGGGCGCTGCGGCTCCCAGCATGGCCACGTTGTATGTCATCACGTTTCCTGCCGCTGTGGCCATCGATTTCGCATCCACCAGAAAAGCGGAAGAAGATTCACTGATCTTTTGCAACAACTCGGTTTTGTCAGGGTAGCTGTCGATATTTTCGTAGGGTTCAGTAGAGGTCACAATAACTCCATCCGGTGCCAGGAAAGGAAGGTATCTCAGCGATTCCATCGGTTCAAGCGAAAGGATCATATCTGCTTTCCCCAATGGAATCAGATCGGAGTAAATCTCTTCTGTGGAGATGCGGAGATGGGATTCCACGGCACCGCCGCGCTGACTCATACCGTGTACTTCGGCCTGCTTCACGTGAAGACCCAGATTCATGGCTGCCAGATCGATGATGGATGCGATGGTAAGGATTCCTTGTCCGCCTACGCCGGCGATGATGATATTTCTTTGCATATTTTTTTAGCTGTCAGCTGTCAGCTATCAGCTGTCAGCTTGTTGGGGCAATGTTTTTTATTTCAGCGGTTTGCGAGTGAGTTTTTAGTTTTCAGCAATCAGCTTTTTTGACTTTTGATTTTTTTTCAATGTTTGTACACACTCCCGTTGTGAGATAATCACCGAGACACCGTTGTAATCGAGTTCTTCTTTCAGGATGGTGCTGTTCTCATTCAGGTTCTTTTTGAGCGGAACCATCAGCCTGATATGCTCTTCCTCCACGCCCAACCCTTTGCAGATATCGAAGAACCTGCCGGTGCCGGCTGAATCCTGTCCACCCGTCATGGCGGTCGTGTCGTTGTCGGATATGATGATGGTGACCGGCGAACGGTCGTTCACAGCATCCAGCAGTCCCGTCATCCCGGAGTGGGTGAAGGTAGAGTCGCCAATTACGCAGACTGCCGGTCGAAGGCCCGCGTCGGCGGCACCTTTGGCCATGGTAATGGAGGCGCCCATATCCACGCAGGTGCTGATGGCATTGTAGGGAGGCAGTGCTCCCAGCGTGTAGCAGCCGATATCGCCGAATACCTGTTTATATGGATAGGATTCCATGGCCAGGTTGAGGGCATCGAACAGGTCGCGGTGGCCGCATCCCTGACAGAGCATCGGCGGCCGGGGCGCGACAATTGCGGGAATTACTTTCGTTTCTGAAGTTGTTAATCCGAGCGCTTTTGCCAGCGGGGCGGGGGAGAGTTCTCCCGTGCGGGGCAGTGCTCCGTCAAGTCGTCCCCGGAATTTAAGGTTGCCAAAATAGCCCTTCAGCAACTCCTCGTATACCGGATATCCCTCTTCAACGATCAGGATGTCGTCGTATTGATCACAGAATGCTTTAATCTTATGCTCAGGCAATGGGTATTGCGATATTTTCAGCAGGGGAATCTGTAGCTTGTAGCTGCCTATTACCTCCATGGCGTAGTTGTAACCGATACCGAAGGCAATCACTGCTTTTTTTCCTGTTCCTTCCATTATCTTGTTATAGGGGGAAGATTCCGACAATGACACCAGTTGCTGCTGTTTTTCCAGTAGCTGTTGATAGTTTCTCCGGGCGTTTGCCGGCAGCAGGATCCATTTTCCCTTTTCCTCAGAAGGAGTCAGATTATTGTGGGGGCGTGTTTCCGTCCTTGTCACTACCGCTCTGGAATGAGACAGCCGTGTGGGTATGCGCAGCAGCACGGGCAGTGCTGTCTGTTCCGACAGGTCGAAAGCATGCCGCGTCATGTTGTAAGTTTCCTGCTGGTTTGCCGGTTCCAGCACCGGGATCATGGCAAATTTACCATATACGCGGCTATCCTGTTCATTCTGTGAAGAATGCATGGAGGGGTCGTCTGCTACAACAATTACCAGCCCGCCATGAATGCCGGTAACTGATGAGTTCATGAAAGCATCGGCGGCCACGTTTAGCCCCACGTGCTTCATACAAACGAGGCTTCGCTTGCCGGCGTATGACATGCCCAGGGCAGCTTCATAAGCCGTTTTCTCATTCGTTGCCCAGGCAGCGCGGACGAATGGCTCCTTTGCCTGTGGCGATTTTTGTACGTATTCGGTTATTTCGGTCGAAGGTGTGCCGGGATAGGCATACACGCCAGATATACCCGCATCCAGTGCCGCCTGGGCAATGGCTTCGGCACCCAATAGCAATTGTTTGTTCATATTCCGGATAATCCGTTTTTGCAGATATTGCTGGTTGTTGTTTCGTTTTATTGCAAAAACGGTCTTTCAGGTTGCAAAATTACAAAAATAATGGGTTGAAAACTACGGATATCTGTAATTAGAATCATTCTACATTTCAATAGTTTTCTATCGTTTATTGAAAATGTAATCTAATCCCTGTTCTACGTAGTGGTGAAATTCATAATCTGAAGAAATAAGCGGAATTTTATCAGAAATTGCCTGAGCAATAATTGCATGATCATTCATATCTTTGTGTTTTCGTGCAATTTGTAAAAATGTGTACATATCAAGGTGATATTTGTTGAAATAGATTATTCTTATACCGCTTTCTTCGATAGCTCCTAATAATTCATCTTCGGATTTATAAAAAATGGATTTAAATTTGCCGATGCGATAAAGAAGAATGAGCTCTTGTACTGCAATATTGCTTGTATAAATGATTGATGAGTAATCGTTCAATATTTCCATAATATGAGAGTCTATTTCATCAAACTGTCTTGATAAAATAAACACCAACATATTTGTATCCAAGTAGAAACGCATGGGGAATTATTTCAGAATAGCATCCATATCAACGATTTCAATAACTCCCTTTGGATATTTCTCCCAAAACAGCGCAATTTTCGATTTTTTCTCTTGTGGTGCCTTTGTCTTTTCCATCCTTGATGTAGTCCTGGAATCGACTTCTTTCGTTATTTTCTTTTTTGTAGTTTTCATTATTTTCCTCCAAATGAATTGAATAGACGACAAATATAGGCATTAGTTTAAAACATGCAAAGATATTTTTTTTTTAAAATCTCAAAAGCGTTGGGTTTGGAGTTTAGCCTTGGGTGATAGGATGAAAAAACAAAAGCGAACCTTTTGGGGTTCGCCTTTGATGATTATGGGGTTGGAAGATTGTTAATCTTCAGTTCTGCGGGGCCGGTCATGATGCTCTCCGTGCGGATTATCCTCTCTGGGAGGACGCGGAAGCAATACTTTGCGGGAGAGTTTGAATTTACCGGTCCGCGGGTCGATGTCGATCAGTTTCACCTGTATCTTGTCGCCCTCCTTGATGCCGGCATCTTCCACCCGTTCAAGTCTTTTCCAGTCGATTTCGGAAATGTGGAGCAGTCCGTCCTTTCCGGGGAGGAATTCGCAGAAAGCGCCGTAAGGCATCACCGAGCGCACGGTAGCTTCGTATACTTCGCCTACTTCGGGCACGGCCACAATGCCCTTGATCTTGTTCATGGCTGCATCGATGGAAGCCTTGTTGGTGGCAGATACTTCCACGCGTCCCTTGTTGTCGATCTCCTCGATGGTGATGGTGGCACCCGTTTCTTCCTGGATGCCCTGGATGATCTTTCCACCCGGGCCAATCACGGCGCCGATGTAGTCTTTCGGAATTTCGATCACTTCGATGCGTGGTGCATGCGGTTTCAGGTCGGCACGTGGTTCGGAGAGCGTCTCCATCATCTTGCCCATGATGTGTTCACGTCCAGCCTTGGCCTGTGCCAGAGCTTTCTCCAGGATCTCGAAGGAGAGCCCGTCCACCTTGATGTCCATCTGGGTGGCGGTGATGCCGTCTTTGGTGCCGCACACCTTGAAGTCCATGTCGCCCAGGTGATCTTCGTCTCCCAGAATATCGGAGAGGATGGCATAGTTTTGTCCCTTGTTTTCGGAGATCAGTCCCATGGCGATGCCGCTGACCGGTTTTTTGATGGTTACACCGGCATCCATCAGTGCAAGTGTACCCGCGCAGACGGTGGCCATGGAGGAGGAACCGTTTGATTCCAGGATGTCGGATACCACGCGTACCACGTAAGGGTATCCCTGCGGGATCATCCGTTTGAGGGCACGATGGGCCAGATTGCCGTGGCCTATCTCGCGACGGCCGGTACCGCGTTGCGGCCGGGCTTCGCCGGTGGAGAAGGGAGGGAAGTTGTAATGTAGTAAAAATCGTTCTGAACTGTGTAGCAGCGCATCGTCGATCATCTTCTCATCGAGTTTAGTGCCCAGTGTCACGGTTGTGAGCGACTGTGTTTCACCGCGGGTGAAGAGTGCCGATCCGTGGGGGCCGGGGATAAAATCCACCTCGCTCCAGATGGGGCGTATCTCGGTAGTCTTGCGTCCATCGAGTCGTTTACCCTCGTCGAGGATGCTGCGGCGCATCGCCTCTTTTTCCACTTCGTGGTAATAGCGGCCGGCCAGCGGTGCTTTTTCTTCGCGTTCCGCTTCGGGCAACGCTTCCAAAAAATCGGCAAGGATGGCCTCAAAAGCCTCTATGCGTTGGTGCTTGTTTGGATTCTGCGAAGCTGCCACTTCATAGGCGCGTCCGTAGCATTTATCCCATACCAGCTTACGCAGTTCTTCGTCGTTGTCTTCGTGGTTGTAGGTGCGCTTTACTGTTTTGTCCACTGCTTCGGTCAGTTCTATCTGAGCCAGACAGTGTTTTTTGATCTCCTCATGTGCCACTTTGATGGCTTCGAGCATCTCTGCTTCCGACACTTCGTTCATCTCGCCTTCCACCATCATGATGTTGTCGAGGGTGGCGCCCACCATGATGTCGATATCGGCTTTGGCTAGTTCACTGAAGGTGGGGTTTATTACAAATTTGCCGTCGATGCGTGCTACGCGCACTTCCGATATCGGTCCGTTGAAAGGTATATCGGATACGGCCAGTGCGGCGGAGGCTGCGAGGCCTGCCAGTGCATCGGGCATATCTTCGCCGTTGGAGGAGAAAAGGATCACGTTTACAAAAACATCGGCATGGTAATCGTCGGGGAAGAGAGGACGCAGGGCACGGTCGATGAGCCTGCTTGTGAGTATCTCGGCGTCGGAGGGTCTACCTTCTCTTTTCAGGAATCCGCCCGGAAAGCGTCCTGCGGAGGCAAATTTCTCCCTGTATTCCACCTGTAAAGGCATAAAGTCGGTTCCCGGGGTTGCATCTTTGGCTGCGCACACAGTTGCCAGTAACATCGTGTCGCCCATGCGAAGTGTCACGGATCCGTCGGCCTGTTTTGCCAGTTTACCCGTTTCCAGCGTGATTTCGCGGCCGTCTGGCAGCATAATCCGCTTAACTATTGGATTTGTCATAAATAAAAATTGTTTTTCTATACATCTAAAATCCCACAAAGTTACACAAAGTTTTGGTTTATTGAGATATCCTGATTATAAAATTACAGCCACCACTTATATAGAATTTACAGCGTAGAGCGGAATATTTGTCATCCATGATTCCTCCTTATAATCTGCCAGAGAAGTACGGATTGCTTTTTTAGGATGGTAGTTTTGACAAAAAAGTCTAAAACTGTTCGAGTTTAAATTTTCTCCTGATTTTACTTCAATGGGAATAATTTCATCGTCGCCATTTTGTATGATAAAATCCAGTTCATATTTACTGTTGCCAAACGTGTGATAGTAAATGGATAAATCCTCATTCAGCGTCATTTGCTGAAAAACATATTGTTCGGTAAGCGCTCCTTTGTATTCAGTAAAAATTGCATTTCCTTCGGCGATTGTTTTTGCGTTTAGTTGCGACATGGCCCCCAGTAGTCCTACATCATTGTGAAATAGCTTGAACGCCGATAAATCCTTATATGCGACCAAAGGCAGTGCTGCTTTGGAAGTATTGTAAACTTTATGCAACAGACCTGCATCCGTTAACCATTGGATGGCCATTTCAAAATCTTTTGCCCTGCTCCCTTCTTTTATGACGCCATAAATAAATTTCTTGTTTTCTTTCGAGAGTTGGGCAGGAATGCTTTCCCAGACCATATTGATCCGGGGAAGGATTTCATTGGGGGCATGTTTGGAAAAGTCGTTGCGATAAGCGTTTATAATTTGATTTTGTAATTTTCGTACACTCAGCCAATCTCTGTTTTCTGTAAAATCTTCGACCACTTCGGGCATTCCTCCCACATACAAATAGTACCGCAAATAATTAATTAATTTTTGGTTGAAAAAATTCAGGCTGGTCAGATCTTTTTTTTCTAAAAGTTCAGCAATACCAATTTCGTCCATTGCAAGTAAAAATTCATAAAATGACATGGGATAAAGTTTCATAAAATCCACTTTTCCCACCGGGAATGATTCACCGGGATGAATACCCACACCCAAAAGAGAACCTGCAGCAATAATATGATATTGTGGCACATCTTCAAAGAGATACTTCAATGAAGTAATACCTTTTGGTGCTGCCTGAATCTCATCAAATATAATCAAAGTGTTTTCTGCCTCAATCTTCATATTACAGTAGGCATTCAGTATTGTGAAAATTCTGTCTGCCTCAAAATCGACTTCAAAAATATTTTTTGGAGCGCCCGGACGTTCAAAATTGATATAGGCTGTTTGTTTGTACTCGGTTTTGCCAAATTCCCGAAGCAGGTATGTTTTTCCTACCTGTCTGGCGCCTAGAAAAAT
>DFYK01000075.1 GCA_002383605.1 Proteiniphilum sp. UBA4084
CCACCTTTCTCGATATCTCTCCTCCCAGACAGGCAGAGGAGACGATTAGTCCCTCGCTGTACTGCTCCAGTAGCTCCTTGTCGATGCGCGGACGATAATAAAAACCTTCCGTCCAGCTCTTGGATACAATCTTGATGAGGTTCTTATAGCCCTGCAGATTCTTGGCCAGCACCACCAGGTGCCACCCGCTGCCGTCTATCTTTTCCGACTGCAAGAAGCGGCTGCGACGGGCTAGATAACACTCACACCCGACGATCGGCTTGAAGAGTTTTTTTTCTGTTTCTGTGAGTTTTTCTCTGAGCAAATGGAGTTCATTTACGGTCTTGCGATCCTTTGTTGTGGCTACCGGTTCATTTTCCTGAAGCTCCCCCGTGGCATCCTGAGCAATCGTACTTTCAAGTTTTCTTATCTGATTTTCTATTTTCCCAATTTCTGTTGTGACAGGGCCGTTTTTCTTTTTGACATAATTGAGGAACTCCTTGATGCCGTACATGGCCCCGTGGTCGGTGAGTGCGATGGCGCGCATGCCGTCGTCATAAGCCTTATCAACCAGCCGTTGTATGCTGGCCTGCCCGTCGAGCAGCGAATATTGTGAGTGAACGTGTAGATGTACAAATGGATGCATATTGGTTGCGTGCGATTTTTTGGATCTGCACAGGCAAATATACGGAAAATAGAACCATCATCGGTTGCGTTATTGTCATAAGTTATCAACCGATGATAGGATCTATCAAAAAAAAGAGGAGTTTATTTGGCAACTTTTTCCAGCCACTTGATCATCGCCAGCATGGTAAACATGGAGATGAGACAGGCAACCACGAAAACCATCCAGGTAGCCGACATGGAGAAGGAAGTATAAAAGATGGCGCCGATGAAGAGCAGGCTGTTACCAGCTGCCGTGGCACCCAGCCAGGCTCCCTGCATGATTCCCTGATATTTGGGCGGGGCCACCTTCGACACGAAGGAGATGCCGAGGGGACTGATAAAAAGTTCAGCCACGGTAAGGATAAAGTAGGTGCCGATCAGCAACCAGGGCGTTACGCGGGCAGCATCGGGCAGTCCGCCCATGGCATCAACCTCTGCCTTCAGCGGGAGTCCCATCGATCCGAGTGTCATTACTGCATATGCCAGTGCGGCAATTCCCATGCCGATGGCTATCTTCCGGGGTGTGGAGGGTTCTTTGTCTTTAGCCCGTAACCAACCGAAGAGGCCTACAATGATGGGCGTAAGGAACACCACAAAGAAAGGGTTGATCGACTGGAATATTTCTGCTCCTTGCAGGGTGGCAAATCCCAGGTTGACCTTAATCTGGCTCAGGTCGGTATAATCTTTGGCAAAGTAGGTGAGAGTAAGTCCGTTCTGGTGAAAAGAGAACCAGAAGAAGATTACCACGGCAAATACTGCAAACAGCGCATAGAGCCGCTGCTTCACCTCTTTGATATCCATCTCTTCCACCGCTTCACTGCCTGTGGCAGCAGCTTGTTTACTTGCAGGATCGGGGAATCTGTTCTTGTTAAATGAGTATATGACCAGGGAGATCAGCATGGCAAAAATAGCCACCGCAAAGGCATAGTGAAAACCGGTAGTAAAAACATTCAGATATTCATTTGCAAAAGCTGTGAGGTCGGTGCCTGCATACCCAACTTCAGTCGCGAGACGTTGAAACCGTTCCGTACCCTCAGTCGTAATCGTATTTCCCAAGAGCTGGTGAGCCAGTGCTGGCAGGTCGGCATTATATAGAAAGCCGTTCTTCTCCACCCACCAGTTTCTGACACCCACTGCCAGGAACGGCGCAAAGATAGCGCCCACGTTGATAAACATATAGAATAACTGGAAACCGGAATCGCGCATTTTGCTGTACTTCGGATTATCGTACATCTGTCCTACCAATGCCTGCAGGTTACCTTTGAAAAGACCGTTACCAAATGCGATGACGAGCAACCCTATGCATACAAAAGTGAGGTAGAGTGCCTTGTTTGGTACGGGAGTCGGAGTTGGAATTGACAACAGAAGATAACCGACAGTCATTATGACAAGTCCAACCAGAATTGTCCCCTTGTAATTCCGGGTTCTGTCAGCGATTAAACCGCCCACAAGCGCTAATATGTAAATAGATGCGTAGAAGATGGAGTAGATAATACCTGCGCTCACTCCGTCAAGGCCGAATTTCGCCTGAAGAAAAAGCACAAGAATTGCCATCATCGTGTAAAAACCAAAGCGCTCGCCCATATTTGCCAGGGCGGCTGCGAGAAGTCCTTTTGGGTGTTTTTTAAACATAGTTTATTATATTATTTAGTTAAAATTTGGCTATATCTGTACAAAATTAGTAAAATTTAGATAACTTTGTTAAAAAGTGAAATGTTCAATGGCAAAAATTGTTTTTTATTTATTGCTTGCTCCTCTTTATATAATATCCCTTCTTCCCAGAAAAATTCTTTACTCTATTTCTGATTTTTCTGCTTTTTTTATGAGGAAAATTATCAGGTACAGGCAAGATATTGTCCGGGTAAATGTTGCAAGGTCATTTCCAGATC
>DFYK01000008.1 GCA_002383605.1 Proteiniphilum sp. UBA4084
CGACTAACTTTTGTGAACGTTTTCGTTAAGTGAGAGTGGAAACGTTTTCGATAAGAATAGAATAAAAACAAAACATATATGTATATCTTTATTACAATCCTCATTTTACTGGCTTCCATCCTGATGATCCTTGCCGTATTGGTACAAAAGTCAAAGGGCGGCGGCCTGGCAAGTGGTTTTTCATCGTCGAACCAGATCATGGGTGTACGGAAGACGACAGATTTCCTGGAGAAATTTACCTGGTCTCTGGCAGCTGTTGTCATACTACTGAGCATCCTGACTGCCAAGTACACAGCCTCACACAGCAACACACCACAGTCGCAGGTGGAAGTACAGCAACCGGCACCCCTCAACCCGACCACTGCTCCCGACGTGGCTCCCGGTTTGCCCATTCCCTCACAGGTACCGGCTCAACCAACCCCGGAAGAAGGAACACCAACAGAGTAAACTTTCGTGCGTCCTTCATGCTTCCTTCTGCTTTGGCTGTTACCGTTTTTCGCCGGCGCACAGGCAATCACCTACGATACCATCACGGTGTCGCCGGATGACGAACGGAATATATACCGCTATCAGGAACAGGCCCGCGTAGACAGGAGTTCATCTGCAGGAGACATCCGGCGTCGAGACAACGATGAAAAGCAATCCCATTCCTTTGACAGGAGCAAGCTTCGCTTTGGCGCAAACCTCGGCCTCTCGGTGAGTAAAAATTATACCAGGCTTGGGTTTGGTCCGCAGGCAGGGTATCAGTTTAATCGCTACTTCATGGCAGGTGTGGGCATCAAATATTACTATTCCAAGGCAAATACAACAGCGTACACTGTCAAAGACCATCTTTTGGGTACAAACCTGTTCGGCTACTTTTATCCACTATCCTTCCTGACTATTTTTATCCAACCCGAAATAAACTATATCTGGTCAGATTTGACAGACAAGTCAAATACAGGAACAACCTCTCACAGCGGCTTTGTTCCTTCCCTGATAGCAGGAGCCGGCTTTCGCCTGGGACGGTCGCATATCACGTTGAACTACGACCTTATTCAGCATGCCAACTCTCCCCACCCCGACGGAGTCTATCTGGGCGTCTCGGCATTCTTTTAGCCTTTTTCTTTTATTCTGTTATTGTTCTGGTGAGTCTACCGGAATACAATATCCCGCACAATGGGAACTTCGGCATGATCGTTTAATTTTTGGATCAGACCATCCTTATTCATCAGCAGTTCGGCCCGAAGCACCGCAGATGTAAGGTGTACGTAAAGCACATTACGACTGAAATAGACCTCCCTGGTGTATTTGGATACACCCTCACCCAGCACTTCGTGCCATCCCCTGACGGCACGGTGTTCCGCCATCTTCACTTTCAACGTACTGTTTTCATCGAAAAAGTCGGAAAGCGCTTCAGATAAAGGTTGCACATTCTTCTTCAACATACCTTGTTATTGGTTTATTCGATTTATTTCTCCATCTTTCACGGAATAGATATGTGCATTGTTGTGGGTACGTTCCAGAATTCTGTCGAGAGATTCCCGGTTGGTATCCGACAGGAAGATCTGTCCGAATTCAGCCCCCGAAACGAGTTTTACAATTTCTTCCACCCGGTTGGCATCGAGTCTGTCGAAAATATCATCCAGCAGCAAAATGGGTGTGGTATGTCCCGTTTGCAGCAAAAAATGAAACTGTGCCAGCTTTAGTGATACAAAGTAGGTTTTATTCTGCCCCTGTGATCCCACTTTTTTGATGGGGTAACCGTCGAGTAGCATCTCCAGTTCATCGCGGTGAATGCCTGCTGTGGTATGTCCAAATGCCATATCGCGTTGTCTGTTTCTAATGAGCATCTCCCGAAAATCGGCATCGTTGAGCTGGGAGATATAATCGAAGGAGACCTGTTCACCCGATTGACTGATGCGTGCATAAAAATCATTGAAGATGGGTGTAAATTCATCGATGAATGCCTTTCGCCGCCGGTAGATGAGGCTTCCTTCTTCGATCATCTGATCTTCCCAGAGCTCCAGCAAGGTTATATCGAGGAATTCTTCTTCATTTTTCAGCAGTACATTCCGTTGATGCAAAGCCTTGGTGTACCTGACCAGCGCGCGCAGGTACTCCTTGTCGAACTGGGATATGGCCATATCCAGAAATTTCCGCCGACCTTCACTCCCACCGGTTATCAGTTCGCTATCGGCCGGGGAGATCATCACAAGGGGAATTAGCCCGATGTGATCGGAGAGTCGGTCATATTCCTTTTTGTTGCGCTTAAACTGTTTCTTCTGACGGCGACGGATACCGCTGTAGATCTCTTCCCGGGTACCCTCCTCGGCGAGAAATCTGCCCTGCAACATGCATACATCGGCATCATGATGGATGATTTGCGAGTCGACGGGATTGGTGTAGCTCTTACAAAATGAAAGGTAATAGACCGCATCAAGCAGATTGGTCTTTCCCATTCCGTTGTTGCCTATGAAGCAGTTTATTTTGGGAGAAAACTGCAGTTCTGCCTGCACCAGGTTTTTATAATTGATGATGGAGAGTTCTTCTAAAATCATGCCGTATACATCGTTGTTTCACATTGTTGCCGTCACCTCAGAGCGTCGACGGTCTTTCCGGAAGGGGCCGGCTATTCCTCCAGGAGCAAGCGCTGAAGGTCTTCGGGAGAGATATTCATCTTCAGTCTGCCCTGTGAGGCAAACGAGATGCGCCCCCGTTCTTCGGAGACAATAATCACCTTGGCATCTGTTTCCTGCGATATACCCAGTCCGGCACGGTGCCGCAATCCCAGATGGGTGGGAATGTTCGGGTTCTGGGAGATGGGCAGGATACATCCTGCGGCTTTAATTTTTTGTCCGACAATAATCATGGCTCCGTCGTGCAGCGGACTGTTTTTGAAGAAGATATTCTCAATGAGCCGCGAAGATATGTCGGCATTCACTATTTCACCGGTCTGCTCATATAACCCCAAGTGAATATCACCCTGTACGGCAATGAGTGCTCCTGTATTTGTCTTCGACATATTCATGCAAGCCAGCACAATCGCCGTGAGGTATGAATTATCATTCTTCTGTTTTTCACTCGGGAAAAAGAGCTTCGAGATAAAATTCCATCCTTTCTTGGAGCCAAGCGACATTAGAAAACGCCGGATTTCATCCTGAAAGAGAATAACCAACAAAAAGAGTCCCACACTGACCAGCTGATCCAGAATAGAACCGAGCAAGACCATGTTGAATACCCGGGAAACAAGAATCCATATAATCATGAATACAAGGATTCCCATGAACAAGGGGCGAAGGCCCGATATCTTGACCAGCCTGAACAGGTAGTACAGGAGAAGCGCTACCAGCAGTACATCGATAAAATCCTTTATTCCGAAATGTGCAAACATAGCTTTAACGGTGCCGATTATTGATCGAATTCGGTTATCTTGCCCACAATCTTTACGCATTCCACGGCCTCTTTCACATCGTGAACCCGTAAAATGGAAGCACCCGAGAGCAATGCAACCGTATTGAGTACGGACGTGCCGTTGAGGCTCTCCTCGGGTGAGGAATCCAGCAGTTTGTAAATCATCGATTTTCTCGAAATTCCTACCAGTATCGGCTCCTCAAAGATATGAAAATATTTCAGATAAGCCATCAATTCATAGTTCTGAGATAGTGTTTTACTGAAGCCGAAACCCGGATCTATAATCACATCGTTCACCCCCAGGAGATTCAGTTTTGCCTTACGTTCCGAGAAATAATAAAGGATGTTCTGGATCAAATCATCGTAATCGGTATGCTGCTGCATAGTCTGTGGCATCCCCCGCATATGCATCAGCACATAGGGCACCTGCAATTGGCCTATCACCGGGAACATCTGTTCATCAATCTNNTGCCCGCCGGAGATGTCGTTGATGATATTTGCGCCAAACTCTTCCACCGATTGTTTGGCAACATCGGCATAAAAGGTGTCGACCGACAGGATAGCCTGCGGAAATTCATTGCGGATGAGCTTCAGGGCGGGCATTAATCTTGCCGCCTCTTCTTTCGCCGTGAGGAAAGGGGCAGCAGGAGTGGTCGACTGCGCCCCGACATCAATCATACTGCCTCCTTCATCGATGATTTGCCGGCATCTCTCAATGATACCTCCCTCTGCCTGTCTCCTGCTTGCCGCGAAGAACGAATCGGGTGTAATATTGATAATGCCCATCACCTGCGGCACAGACAAATCAATCAACGTTCCTCGTATATTAATCATTTTCTTCACGCTGAACTTCACATTCTTGTTTTTAAATATTCAATCTTCATTTACCTCCATACTATCGCTATAAGCAGACCGCTGGGTGCTAATTTTCCTTGCTAACCGCTGAAAATCCAAAGCTTCCACTAAAAAAGCTGATAGCTGATAGCTGACCGCTAATTACAACACCGAATTGGGATCTTTCAACGGATAATCCACCGTGTAGTGCAGTCCCCTGCTTTCTTTGCGGGCCATTGCCTGCTTGATGACCATGTAACCCACCTTGATGATGTTTCGCAATTCACAGATATCGCGGGATACCACGGACCGGTGGAAGAAATCTTCGGTCTCCCGGAAAAGGATGTTTAAACGGTCCATGGCGCGTTGCAGACGCAGATCAGAGCGCACGATGCCCACATAGGCCGACATCAATTGTCCCACCTCCTTGTAACTCTGGGTGATCAGTACCATCTCCTCGGGCGAGGTGGTGCCCTCGGCATTCCAGGCGGGGATATCGTCCCTGAATGGATATTGCCGGAAAACAGGTAGCGAATGTTTGGCCGCAGCATCGGCAAACACCACCGCTTCAATGAGCGAGTTGGACGCCAGCCGGTTTGCTCCGTGAAGGCCGGTGCAGGCACATTCGCCATTGGCATAAAGGCGGCCAATACTCGTTTCCCCGTCAAGATTCACCTTGATGCCTCCGCACAGATAGTGAGCAGCGGGAGCCACAGGTATCATCTCCCGGGTAATGTCTATTCCGTAGGAGAGGCACTTCTCGTAGATGCCCGGGAAATGAGTTTTGGTTTCTTCCGGTTTTTTGTGCGTCACATCCAGATAGACATGGTCTTCTCCCCGTTCTTTCATTTCTGTGTCAATGGCGCGGGCTACAATATCGCGCGGAGCAAGTGGGCCGCGCGCATCATACTTATGCATGAATTCCTTTCCGTCGCATGTTTTCAGGACGCCACCATATCCACGCATCGCCTCGCTGATGAGAAACGACGGCCTTGCACCCGGATGATAGAGAGCCGTGGGATGAAACTGTACGAACTCCATTCCTCTTATTTCTCCTTTTGCACGCGCCACCATGGCAATGCCGTCGCCCGTGGCAACCAGCGGATTGGTCGTTGTCTGATATACCGATCCAATGCCGCCCGTGGCCATCATGGTCACGCGGGAAAGGAACGTATCAATGTCATTGGTCTCCTGATCGAGGATGTAGGCACCGTAGCATTCAATGCCGGGTGTATGGCGGGTCACCACCTGCCCCAGATGGTGCTGCGTGAGAATCTCAATGGCAAAATGATGATCATAGACATCGATATTCGGATGATTCCGAATGGTGTTGATCAGGCTCACCTGAATCTCGGCGCCAGTACTGTCCTTGTGATGCAGGATCCGGAACTCGGAATGACCTCCTTCGCGATGAAGGTCGAAATTGCCTTTTTCATCCTTATCGAAATCTACTCCCCAGTTGATCAGCTCTCTGATCTGGGCAGGCGCCTCCTTCACCACTTTTTCCACAACCTGCACATCACACAATCCGCCACCTGCATCGAGCGTATCGGCAATATGTTTTTCAAAATTATCCCATGGATTTGTCACCGAGGCAATTCCGCCCTGCGCGTAATAGGTATTGGCATCTTCGAGTGGATTTTTCGCGATGATGGCTACTCTGCCCTGTTTTGCCACCTTCAGGGCATAGCTCATCCCGGCAATGCCGGAGCCAATCACCAGGAAGTCATATTTACGAACCATTTTCTCTCTGTTTTGGATTATTTCCGTGCAAATGTACACAATTATTCAAGGTTTCCAGCAGGAACACTCCATTTTTCCCATCGCAGCATATCCGATGATAAACATTGTTAAAAAGCAGGGTTTTATTTGCAAATATCCGGTATTTGTTTTCCTTTGTATATTCAAGCAAAGAGATTGTTAAACATCATTTTATCAGATGAAACACTTACTTATTCTATTCTTTATTTTCACGCTTTCTGTCCTGCAAAGCCTCCATGCCACAAACACGGAACAGCAGGCAGACTCAAGCTTCGTGCTCCGCGGCAGGGTGCTCGGGAGCGACACCCGTGAACCGCTGCCCAATGCCAGCATCACCGTACAAAAAGCGAATGTGTCGAGTGTCACCAACCAGGATGGGTACTTTTCCATACGGGTCCCGGCTTCGACCAGAAACATGCAACTGATTATCCATTACCTGGGATACGAGAACAAGGAAATTCCTGTGATCACACTGATCGGTAATCCCAACAACCACATCACACTGTCACCCTCTCCCATAGAACTCAGCGAGCTGCTCGTCGTTTCGGGAGATGGGTCTAATCTCGTACGGGAGGCACTACAACGTATTCCGGAGAATTATCCGGCCGACCCGAATATGATGGTCGCCTTTTATCGCGAGTCGGTAAAGAAAGGATCAAACTATATCTCACTGGTCGAAGCCGTACTGGATGTATACAAAGCGTCGTACCGTTCTTACAGCAACGACCAGGCCCGGATCTATATTGGCCGGAAAGCCACCGACATCACTCCCCGGGATACGGTGTTGCTGAAATTTCAGGGAGGTATCAGCGATGCCTTGATGCTCGACATCGCCAAAAATCCGGAAATTGTCTTCGGCACGGATGCTGCCGAATACAACTTCCACATCGACGGACTGATCAACATCAACAACAAACCGCATTACATCATATCTTTCCTGCCGCACCCCGGATTGGAAGATATCCTTTTCAGGGGAACAATCTATCTGGATGCCGCATCGCTTGCTTTTGCCCGCATGGAGTTCAACATGAATGTGGAAGATCGAAAAGATGCCTCCAGCATCTTTATCCGGCGTAAGCCTTCCAAAATGCGGGTGGATGTCAACCATGCACGATATGTGGTGAACTACATGGAGAACAATGGAAAATGGTTTTTCAATTACAGTGCTACCGAGGTCTCGTTCCGCGTGAGGTGGACCAATCGCTTTTTCGGCCTCTTTGCTACAAATTATGTCATAGGATCGGAGATTGCCGTTACCGACCGCTATAACGACAATGTGGTAAAATTTCCACGCAATGAACGCATCCGTTCTACCGACGTAATTGCAGAGCGGGTGGAATACTTTCTCGACGCGGACTTCTGGGGTGAATACAACGTGATTGAACCCGATCAGCAGATCAATGATGCAATTAAAAGGCTGAGCGATAAACTACGCAGAAGAAAATAAAAGAAGAAACCATTTGCTATTAAAAAATTTAGGGCTATCTTTGCAACCCAAAGTTTTTAAAAACGTAATATTTTACAAACAAGTATGTATTTAGATTCTGTCAAAAAGAAAGAAATCTTTGCAAAACACGGGAAGTCTAACACTGATACTGGCTCACCTGAAGCCCAGATAGCATTGTTTTCCTACCGTATTTCGCATTTGACTCAGCATCTGAAGTCAAACAAAAAAGATTATAACACGGAAAGAGCATTGAGAATTTTAGTAGGTAAACGTCGCCGTTTACTCGACTACCTGATTGAGATTGATATTGAACGCTATCGCGCCATTATCAAAGAATTGGGTATCAGAAAATAATTTTCTCAAAGGAGATCATGGTAACGCAATGGCAGTGAGAACCTGTCGAAGTTATTGCAGAACCATTTATTTAACAAGAAATCGAGGACAAAATCAGTGGTTTTGTTCTCGATTTTTTGTTAAGCCTGTCTATTTATCGCCGCATGTGCAAAATAAAAGAGGCGGTTGCAAGACGTAAAAGAACAGGGTGTAAAATAAAAACATATTTAAAAACTATGTTTTATAATATGTTTTTTTATTTTGCCCATTCGAAAATGTCGATTACCTTTGTAACGATAACCTAAAACAATCTTTTTTACCTTAATGCTGATATCACGTTAACCAATACAAAAGAGGACTTCTCGACCGAGGTGTCCTCTTTTTTTGTGTTTTTTATAAAGATATGTATCTGTTCTCAGATTTACTTCGACCGGATATATTCGGTGGCACTGAGGGCAGCGATGGTACCGTCGCTCACGGCAGTAGTCACCTGACGATATCGCTTCGCCACACAGTCGCCTGCTGCAAAAACACCAGGCAGATTTGTTTTCATCGCTTCATCCACCACAATTTCGCTCCTGTCATTCATCGTCACCATTCCTTTAAATGTAGCCGTATTGGGTATATAGCCGATAAAGACAAAAACGCCGTCGGTCTCAAGATATGTATGCTCACCCGTCTTCAACTGTTCAATCTGTACCTTTTGCAAGGTACCATTTCCCTCGTAGGCACGCAGCTCCGACTCCATCACAAAGCTAATCTTTGGATTGCGTTCCGCCTCTTCCACTGCATGCGCGAACGCCTGGAAATGATCGAACTGATGTACGATGGTGACTTGTGATGCGAAATGAGTCAGCGTCACCGCCTCTTCCAGGGCGGAATTTCCGCCACCCACCACAATCAGTCGTTTATCCCGGAAGAAATCGGCATCACAGGTAGCGCAATAGGAAATACCTCTCCCCTCAAACTCTTTCTCACCTGGGATATTGAGTGAACGGGGTTTTCCTCCGGGTGTAAGGATAACGGCTTTGGCACGGAATACCCTTCCGTCCTCCAGTTCCACTTCCTTGATCTCTTCAGTCAAACGGTAATCCACAATTTTGACATTCGCCTTGAGTGTACAACCAAAACTTTTTGCCTGCCGCTTCATGATATCGGCGAGCTCGTATCCCTTGATCATCTCCACCCCGGGATAGTTGGCAATCTCATTGGTCAGCACCATCTGCCCGCCAGTCACCCCTTCACTCAGGATCAGCGTGTCGAGCTTTCCGCGGGATGTATAAATCCCGGCGGAAAGTCCGGCAGCACCGGCACCCAGGATCATTACATCGTATATCTTTTCCATTTTACCTAAGAGAGATACTGATTGAGATTCTCCTTTACCTGCGGCATACTCTGAATGCTGGTCGTCGCTTTGGCCACCTTACCGTCCTTATAGTACATGGTAAACGGCAATCCCATAAACCCGCGACACTCGGGTGCACTCCGGATCACATTCGATTCGGGACTGTCGAATGCCATGGAATAAAATTTCACGTTGTCGTACTCCTCCTCCAGTTCTTCCATAATCTCATACACCGGGATACACATGGGCCCCATACGTCCACAGCACACCATCACATTTTCGTTCTCGTTGATAATCTTCTGCAATTCGGCAGCCGTTTCAATTTCCTGAATATTGGTTCTTAAGTACTTCATTTTTTATTGTTGTTTAAAATTATTACTGGTTGCAAAGGTAGAACATAACAGCATTGCTCATGAAAAAACAGGACTGACAGATTCCATGGAACGGGATGAAATGTATCAGTTATCTGACTGATGTAAATCAGTTTCCCGAAAAGGTCGTATCTTTGTCGACAAAGGCAATAAGGAGGACGATAATAGATGAATAAAGAAATGGACAATTGTGAAAAGATGGTGGCCTGCTTCCGTGACCTGAAGCCGGAGGAGCTGGAGCTAATCAGCAACGGCAAGACGGAGCTGACCTACCTGTCCGGAGAGAACCTCTTTAAACAGGGTGCTTTCTCTACGCATGTGCTGCTGGTAATGGACGGATTGGTAAAAGTGTACCTGCAGACTGGCAGAGACAAACAACTCAACCTGCAACTGGCAAAAGCGGGAGATTTTTTGGCCTTCTCCTCCCTCTTTGGAGAGACAGTGCACGCCACCTCAGCCGTCGCGCTTACCGACACGCAGGTATGCATGATCGACAAGGAGAAGATGCGGACATTGCTGCTCGGCAATGCAGAATTTGCGATGCGCATCACGTCACGCAACTACCGAAATGAGCGGCAGCTGATCACCGTAATTGGGAATATGACCTACAAGCAGATGCGCGGGAAGCTCGCCTCGGCACTCCTCTATCTCAGTAGCGATGATTTCCTGGGACAGGATATCTTTGTCCACCTGTCACGTCAGGACCTGGCCAACTTCGCCTCGGTGGCCACGGAGAGCGCCATCAAGCTATTGAAAGAGTTTGAACGCGACGGCGTAATCGCGCTCGAAGGAAAAGAGATTCATATTCTCAACAGGACTGAACTGGAAAAAATTGAGCGACTGGGATAAGTCTCATCAAATCCGCATCAACCATTCTGGCTGATCATTTTCAACATTTTTTTATCGATGATCTTTATTTGTCTTCCCTGCATCTGTATAATACCATCCTGAATAAATTCTGAAAGCGTGCGGTTGATGCTTTCTCTGCCGGCATCCACCCAGTTACCTATATCCGACTGAGACAGAGGGAGGGTAAACTCATCCTCCTCAAAAAGTTTCTCTGAGAACTCGAGCAGCACATCGGCAAGGTTACCCCGCATCTGCTTCTGGGTACGGCTTGCGCAGCGACGATAAGCCTCCATTTCACTTTTGCACAACTCCATTAAAATGTAACTGCCAAAATCTTTGTTCTCACCCAGCAGTTTCTTAAATACCTCAAGGTCAATAAAACACACCTCGGAGTCGATTACCGACGTCACACTATACTGGTTAATTTTATCACCGAATGTGGTGGGCAGACCCAGATAGGTAGGTGCTTTGACCAACTTCACAATCTGCTCGCGGGAAGGGCCGGAAATGTGTATTTTGGCCATTCCCTTGCGAAGAAAGATGACATTGGTGGAAAAGACACCCTGCTTGATAATGGAATCCCCTTTTTTGAATTTCACCACCGCATGGTTACCTCCCAGCATTTCAAGCTGGCAATCCTTCATGTTGACCGATGATCGCAACACACAGACACAGTCGGCACATTCGTTTTGCATACTCCAAGTTTTGTTCGACAAAAATAAAGAAATATGTGACATTTATCACAAAATAAGGTAATATTTTGCACCTCTGAAAATAAAATTTATTAAAGAAATAATTCTTTAATTTGCACATTATTTATCCACAAAATTATACAAAAGAATATGGAAAATTCAGGTATTGTCACCATGGATGTACTCCGCAACGAACTGGAGCAACTCAGAAAAAAAACAACCCGTCTGGAAAAATCACGGAAGGATCAGCTCTCCATCGCCATCGTTTCGGGAGACATGGACAAGATACTGGCAGCGATGATCATCTCGCTGGCAGCCGCAGCGATGGATTCAAAGGTCAAGCTCTTTTTCTCCTTCTGGGCGCTCTCTGCACTGCGTGATCCCAAAAAAAAGGCAAAGGGAAAAGACTTCATCTCGAAGATGTTTGGTATCATGCTACCCAAGGGAAGGAACAGGCTGAAGCTCTCCAATATGAACATGTGTGGCATGGGACCAGTAATGATCAAGAGACTAATGAAGAAACAAAATGTGCTGTCGCTGGACGAAATGTTCCAGCAAGCTGCCGAACTGGGTATAGAGATCACGGTGTGCGAGATGTCGATGAACCTGATGGGATTCAAAAAGGAGGAGATGATCGATTATCCCTATCTTCGCTATGCGGGCGCGACCACATTCGTGGCAGATGCAGGCGAAAGCAGCATGCAGTGGTTTATTTGAAAGCTTCAATGAAAAGCCGGGAACGAACTCCCTTACCGCTGCCCTTTTAAAGTTTTCACCTAAGAAGCTGATCGCTGACAGCTGACGGCTGATAACTGACAGCTAACAGCTAAAATCAAACAACTGAATATAAAACATTTAACAAAATAAAGCTGATCGCTGACAGCTGACGGCTGATTGCTAAAACTAATCAAACATTTACAACGATGACAACAGAAGAATTAAAAGCATTGAAATCAAATTTAACGGTAGATGCACGCGGCACCGCTTGTCCCGGTCCGCTTTTGGCAGCCAAGAAGGCCATTGGCGAAATTGAATCGGGTGAAATTATGGAAATCCTGTCTGCGGACGAAGGAACCAAAAACGACATTCCCCGCTGGTGTGAAAAAGTGGGACACGAATACCTTGGTTTTTACGACGAAGACAGCTTCAGCCGTCTTTTTCTCATCAAAGATTAATTTTTCACTTCACCCGTTTTCATACCCTGCTTCCGGCACCTGTAAAGCGGTACCGTGAGCAGGGTTCGAAATAAGGTTTTACACGCAACCGTATGCCGAACGACAATACATCTCCCAAAATCCTGGTATTCTCCACCGATAAAATTTCCGATCCGGGAATTGACCAGGCCGGATTGAGAAAAATACATTATTCACCCGCCGTGTATGTCATCAACATGCCTTGTTCTTCGGGAGTCAAGCCGCGCTGGATACTCCATGCATTTGAAAAAGGATTTGATGGTGTGTTTATTGCTGCAGACGGACACGAATGCTCCTACAGTGCAAGTTGTCCAGAGCGTACAAACGACATCATCATCGCAGCACAGAAACTGATGGCGGAAAAAAATATCAATCCCAAACGCATCCGTATGGCAGCATTGTGTTCTGTCTGTGCGGAGCCGTTTGTCAGCCACATGGAAAATTTCAGTAAAATTTTAGCCGGACTGGAAGATTAAACACGATGGTCATTGAAACCGATATGTAGGATAATAAATTATGAATAAACAACAAAACAACAATTACGATACGCTGGTCATCGGTGGTGGCATTGCCGGTCAGGAGGCAGCGCTGAGTCTGGCAGATATGGATCATAAGGTGCTCCTGGTGGAAAAGGGACTTTCCATCGGAGGTAAGATGATTCAACTGAGTAAGGTATTCCCGACGCTCGACTGTGCCGCATGTATCACCACGCCCAAAATGTCGGAAACAGCACGCCATCCTAATATCACGCTGATGTTGAACAGCGAGATCGACGGAATAACGAAAAATGCCGACGGTGATTTCGATGTCAATGTGACCAATAAACCGCGTTATGTCATACAGGAAAACTGCACGGGATGTCAGGAATGCGAGGTAGTATGTCCCGAAGTGCGCAGTGATGAATACAATACAAACCTGGCGGGACGCAAAGTGGCCTATATTCCCTTTAGCCTGGCAAACCCGCGTATAGCGACCATCGACCGGCAGTACCATTCGGCACCGTGCATCAATGCCTGTCCGGGAGGTGTCAAAGCATACGGATACATCACACTGGCCCGCAACGGTCAATACGAAGAGGCAATGAAACTTCATCTGGAGGACATCCCTTTTCCCGGTAGTCTGGGTCGTGCCTGTTATCATCCTTGTCAGACTGCCTGTACACGGGGCATGGTGGAAGAACCGGTAGACATCAGGAAGATAAAACGGTATTTTGCCGATTGGTATTATGAAAAATACCCGCAGGCCCCGTCGGTGGAAATAAAAGAAAAAACAGGAAAGAAAGTCGCCGTGATCGGTTCAGGCCCTGCCGGCATAACCGCTGCCTATCACCTGGCACTCAAGGGACATACAGTGACAATCTTTGAGGCGGCCCCGGCGGCAGGCGGCATGTTGCGATTGGCTTTACCTGCATACCGTGCACCGAAGGACGTGGTGGACAGAGATCTGCAGAATATCACCGTATTGGGTGTAGACATAGAAGTAAACAAAAAAATAACCGACCTGAAATCACTGAAGGAACAAGGTTTTGACGCCGTGTTTGTGGGTATCGGTACACACAAGGCAATTTCTTCTGGAACGGAAGGATCAGATTTAAAGGGTGTTGTAGATTGCCTGACCTTCCTTCGTGAAGCCAACATCGGAAATCGCGAAGACTTAACCGGTAAAAAAGTGATGGTGATCGGCGGTGGAAATACAGCCATTGATGCCGCACGCACATCGTTGCGTCTGGGTGCTGAAAAAGTCATTGTAGTGTATCGCCGTAGTCGTGAAGAAATGCCCTGTTTTGCCCCTGAAATTGAAGAGGCAGAAGAAGAAGGCGTAGAGATCAGAGTGCTTCGTAATCCCGTTCAATACATTGGCGAAAACGGGCAACTCACACAAATCCGGTTGACGAAAATGCAACTGGGAGAGAAGGACTCCAGCGGTCGCCGCAGTGCGGAACCTGTCGCAGGATCGGAATACACGGAAGATGTGGATTATGTGATTGAAGCCGTCGGGTTGCGTGCCGATACCGCTGTATTTG
>DFYK01000092.1:0-1253 GCA_002383605.1 Proteiniphilum sp. UBA4084
GAAGGACTGGCACAGGCGCTTGCCATCCTCACCCGCATCACCAGGGGGCAGGGTACTACTGCCGATCTGGCCATGCTTGAACTGCTTGGCGGTGTGATCAAAGATTCGTCGCTTTGTGCGCTTGGGCAGACAGCCCCCAATCCAATCATGACCACATTGAAATACTTCAGGCATGAGTATGAGGANNCATATCAGGGAAAAACGGTGCCATGCCGGCACCTGTGAGTCTCTGTTCCCGGCGCTGTGTGAAAACAGCTGCCCGTTGCATATGGACATTCCGGGGTATATAGAACTGATAAAGGAGGAGCGGTGGGAGGATGCTTTTGAACTAACCCTGCGCGACAATCCCCTGCCGGGTACATTGGGACGGATATGCCATTTCCATTGTCAGATGCGCTGTCGCCGGGAGATGCTCGACCAGCCTGTCTCGCAGGGCGAGATACACCGCTATCTGGCGGATACGATATATCAACTCGGGAAAGAAGAGGATATTTACCGGAAACTGATCAAAGAGAAACTACCACCCACTGGCAAACGAATTGCCATTGTCGGTGCCGGTCCTGCGGGGCTTACGGCAGCTTTTTATCTCGTGCGCCTGGGACATGATGTGACGATTTATGATGCGATGCCGGAGGCTGGAGGGATTCTCCGCTATGGCATACCTCAGTATCGTCTGCCCAAAGAGCTTCTGCAGAAAGAGATAAAAGTGATCAGAAGACTGGGAGTCCAATTTAAAATGAATCGCCGGCTGGGANNGATGTAGCATTAAACATCCCGGGTGAAAATGCAAAAGGAGTATTCGCAGGGAGTGAGGTGCTGAAGGAGATGGCAATGGGTAAAATTCCGCAAATAGGACAACGGGTCGTGATCGTGGGTGCTGGCAATGTGGCCGTCGATGCTGCACGCTCTCTTCTGCGGCTGGACAAAGAGGTGATCCTTGTATACCGGCGTGAAAAGAAAGATATGCCTGCCAATGCTGTGGAGATGTCAGAGGCGGAAGAGGAACAGATAAAATTCCGCTTTCTCTCAGCCCCATACGAAATTGTAGCCGACNNGTTCCGGGCTTGTGAGGGCTCTTTGCATCGAAAAAATGAAACCCGGAGACATCGATCGTTCCGGCAGAAGAAATCCTGTTGCGACGGGATTGTTTGAGGAAATTCCCTGTGATTCCGTGATTTTGGCAATTGGAGAACGGGTCTCTTCTGAGGAACTGACAGACAGCATGTCACTCACAGGTGATGGGCGGATTGCTG
>DFYK01000092.1:1343-1524 GCA_002383605.1 Proteiniphilum sp. UBA4084
GCAAGCCCGAAAAATGTGGCCAGAAGGCTCTCCGTGAGAGACAGGGTGAATAATTTCAATGAGATCTCTTTCGGATTTACGGGCGAACAGGCAAGGAATGAAGTGGAGCGGTGTCTTCGGTGTGATGTGAGATGTCAATAGATAAAATAAACATACGATGGAAGTCAGAATAAATAATCAG
>DFYK01000092.1:1609-22805 GCA_002383605.1 Proteiniphilum sp. UBA4084
AAGGCATGGAGATACTGACAGACAGTCCCCGTGCCATGGAGGCACGGAAGCTGAACGTGGAGCTGCTACTGGCCAATCACCCGCAGGATTGTTTGATTTGTGATCGGAACGGAAACTGTGAACTGCAGCAGCTGACCTTCGTGCTGGGGATCAACTCGAGGCGTTTTGAGCGAACCCGGAAAGAAGCATATGTCAAAGATGATTCCTCTCCTTCTTTGGTTCGTGATCCGGAAAAATGTATCCTCTGCGGGCGATGTGTCGCTGTCTGCAGTGACATGCAGCATGTGAAAGCAATCGATTTCACGGGCCGGGGGCTTAAAACAAAGATATCCACTTTCCTCGACAAAGGTCTGGGCTTTGTGGCCTGCACAAACTGCGGCCAGTGTGCGCTGGTGTGTCCTACCGGAGCCATCACGGAAAAAAGCGCAGTCGGCGAAGTGAGAAAAGCTTTGCAGGATCCGGGAAAAGTGGTTCTGGTGCAAACTGCACCTGCTGTGCGTGTGGGTATCGGAGAGGCGATGGGTATGCCTTATGGAAGCCTTGTGACGGGGCAGATGGTCGCAGGGTTAAGACGTCTTGGCTTTTCGAAGGTTTTCGACACCGATT
The DNA here is from genome assembly GCA_002383605.1 of Proteiniphilum sp. UBA4084. GTDB lineage: Bacteria > Bacteroidota > Bacteroidia > Bacteroidales > Dysgonomonadaceae > Proteiniphilum. The sequence goes on from DFYK01000092.1 coordinate 2,216, forward strand.
TTGCGGCGGACCTCACCATTGTGGAAGAAGGAAACGAGTTGCTTCATCGCATGAAAAACGGCGGGACATTGCCGATGATCACCTCCTGTTCTCCGGGGTGGATCAAATTTATCGAGCATTTTTATCCCGAACAGCTGGCGCATTTGTCCAGCTGTAAATCGCCGCAACAGATGTTTGGTGCGGTTGCCAAGACCTATTATGCCGAAAAAACGGGCATAGACCCCCGAAATATCGTGGTGGTATCTGTCATGCCCTGCACCGCAAAGAAATATGAAGCCCAAAGACCCGAAATGGATGGTGCATTCCATTACTGGAAAGAGAAGATGAATCTTACAGAAGAGGAACATTTTTTTGATGTGGATTATGCACTTACCACCCGGGAACTGGCACGTATGTTTCGCGAATCCGGTATCGAATTCGCACAACTGCCGGAAGAGGATTACGACAATCCGCTGGGTGAATCGTCCGGTGCGGGAGTGATATTTGGCTCCACAGGCGGTGTGATGGAGGCAGCACTGCGAACAGCTTATGAACTTTATACCGGAAAACGGCTGGAAAATATCAACTTCAACGCTGTGCGCGGCATGCAGGGTATAAAAGAAGCCGATATCAGTCTGAACGGAACCATATTAAAGGTGGCGGTTGCGCACACCTTGAAAAATGCGGCTGTCCTGCTCGATCAGATAAAAGCAGGCACATCCCCGTATGCCTTCATCGAGGTGATGACATGCCCGGGAGGTTGTCTGGGAGGGGGAGGACAACCCATACCGACCAACGCAGAGATTCGCGAAAAAAGAGCGGCATCCATCTACCGGGAAGATGAACGAAAGACGATACGCAAATCACACGAAAACCCGGAGATAGTAAGTCTGTATGAGGATTTTCTCATAGAACCTCTGGGGGAGAAATCACACCATCTGTTGCATACCTACTATGTGGAAAGAGAATAAAAATGGAGCGAATTTCCCTGCCTGAAAAAACCAATTTCGTGATCTATGGCCCGCAGGCGTTGTTCCAATGCGGCGAGTTCATCGTCGTCACTTTGGGAGGCAACGGGCTTGTTGTTGTATAAAAAGTAGTCGTCGCGATATTGTTTCGGGGTGATGTTCGGCATCAGCACATTGGCTCCTGCCAGGATGGCTTGTTCACGCCCCTCTTTATGGATAACCTGCAGCGCGGTTGTGGCTGCAATGTTGATGTCCGGCATCAGGATGCGCAGCAGTGAAACCATCTTCAGGCTCAGGCTGAACCTCTCTGTAAGAGATGGAAGCTGTTTCCTGAATGCAAATAGTGGTGTGTTGGTGTGTTCAATATAGGGTCCCATGCCGCACATATCGATGTCGAACCGCTTCATGAAGAGCAGGTCATCCGCCAGCATCTCCTTTGTCTGAAAGGGCAACCCGATCATGACTCCCGTGCCCAGCTGATAACCTGTTTTTCGGAGCGACTCAAGTGCTTTTAACCGTTTGTGGTAACTGTGCATCCCGTTGTCGGGGTGCAATCTTTTGTATAACGTTTCCGATGAGGTTTCTATGCGCAGCAGATAGCGGTCGGCGCCGCTTTCGAACCAACGGCGGTAAGTCTCTTCCGACTGTTCGCCGCAGGAGAGCGTGATGCCGATCTCCCCGTTGGTCACTCTCTTGGAATCCAACACTATTTTGTTGATTTTTTGGGTAAAATCTTTCGAAGAGTTTTCTCCCGACTGTATCGCCACCGAACCGTATCCTTTCTCATGGGCCTGTGTCACTGCCTGCATCACTTCATCATGGCTGAGGCTGTAGCGGACTGCTTTTTTGTTCGAACATCTGATGCCGCAATAGTAACAATCTTTTTCACACACGTTGGAAAGTTCGATCAGTCCGCGCAGCCAAACCGTATTACCTGTCTGTTGCCGTTTTATTTTTGCAGCATGATCAAACAATTGTTGCCGGTCATCGCCAACAAGGGAGAGCAATGTGACGATCTCCTCTTTCGACAGTTTACTTTTTTGAAGTACCTCTAACATAGGCTGACTTTTATTTACCCGCCTTTTTACCGAAGACGCCGGTTGCTCTTTCGAAAATTCCATGCAGATATGCCAATGCCATTCCGTAGTTGGTTACCGGTACCCCCGCTTCGATGAACGGGTTCAGCCGGTTGATCATCTGCTTTCGTGAAATCATGCAACCACCGCATTGGATGACAAGGGAGAAGTCGCCTGCGTTCAGCGGAAGTTTCGAGAGTCCTGAAATCACGGTGAAATGCAGTTCTTTTTTTGTAAACTGTTGTAGCAGCTTCGGTATCTTTACCCTTCCGATGTCCTCACAGCTGGTTTGGTGTGTACAGCTCTCCAGGATAAGCACGGAATCTCCCTCTTGAAGTTTTGCAATGTGTGGAGTACCTTTCAGGAAAACATCAAAATTACCTTTCAGCCGTGCAAAAAGAATGCTGAAGCTCGTGAGTGGAATTTCGTCCGGAAGTGTCTCTGCCACAGTCCCAAATACGGAGCTGTCGGTAATTGCCAATGCCGGGGTGATGCCCAGCTTTAAAAAGTCGGTGAGTTCACTCTCGGTCACCACTACGGCAATGCATCTGTTGTCCAGTGCATCGCGGATGGCCTGGTTTTGTGGCAGGATCAACCGTCCTTCCGGTGCTTCGCTGTCTATGGGCGTGATGAACAACACCACATCTCCGGGTTTTACCAGGTCACCGATCAATGAACTTTTCTGAAAGGCTGTTTCCGGTACGATCTGCTTTAATGCGGAAATCAATCGCTCCTTGTCTGCCGGGTTGATTGTGCTGAAGTCGACGATTTCTGCCGCGGAGTATTGTTTGATGATGCTTCTGGTAATCGCAGCTATTTTGTCGATGTCACTTTTGTTGTGTGCAATGAGGTAAGGAACTTCATTCTTTCGGAACTGTTCAATCAGTCGCACCTCATAATCGCCAAACTGATTACCTGCAATCAGCAAGATGGCACAATCGACCCGACGGATCATTTCCTGCGATTTCTGAATCTTCTTTGTGCCAATTTCACCCAGGTCGTCAATCCCGGCAGTGTCTATCAGGATGGCCGGGCCAATGTCAAATATCTCCACCGACTTCTTTACAGGATCGGTCGTCGTTCCCGGAACGCCGGAGACAATGGAGATGTCCTGCCCGGTAATCATGTTGATCAACGAACTCTTTCCGGTATTTCTCCGACCGAATATGCCGATATGCAGGTTGTTTACACTCATATACAAATAAAGCGGTCAGCTATCAGCAGTCAGCTTTTGATGAGCAGGCTTTATACATTCTGCGGTTTGCAAGATTAGTTTTCAGCGGTCAGCTAAAAATACAGATCCCTTTCCCCGTCTTTTATTTTTACGATCCTTTGACGTACTTCTTTTTGCACCTTTTTATTGAGGCCGTCCATATTTTTCTCTATTACTTTCCATCCCTCTTCCGCCGTTCTTTCAGGAGCATAGTCTACCAGGTATTCTGCCAATGTGAGGATGGCGTTGGGAGTACAGAACCGTTTGATAAAACCGGGTACCGAGAACTCCATGAAATGTTCGCCGGTCCTCCCGAGACGGTAACAGGCTGTGCAAAACGATGGGAGCATATCCTGCGTGAGTAGTTCGTCAATGATCTCGTTCAGCGAACGGTCGTCATTAATTCGGAATTGTCCCCTGTTCAGATCATGATCTTTTTCTTCGGTCACATAGCTGCCCAGCTCTATTTTGGTTCCGCCATCAATCTGTGATATGCCAAACTGTATCAGTTCATTACGTAGCGCGGCCGGCTCGCGTGCCGTGAGTATCATGCCTGTATATGGCACAGCCAGCCGGAGAATAGCTACAAGCCGGGAGAAGTCTTCATCTGAAACAAAATACTGGCTGCCCATTTGCAGCATCGACGCATCTTTAACCCTGGGAAATGAGATGGTGTGGGGTCCCACGTTGTAACATGCTTCCAGATGGTTGGTGTGGCGTACCAGTCCCATCACCTCAAAGCGCCAGTCATACAACCCGAGTAACGCTCCAATGCCCACGTCGTCGATGCCTGCTTCCTGTGCCCTATCGAGCGCCGTCAGCCGATAGTCGAAGTCGGCTTTTTTCCCCCGAAGATGGTATGTTTTATATGCCTCACGATGATAGGTCTCCTGGAACACCTGATAAGTGCCTATGCCTGCTGCTTTCACAGTACGGAAACCTTCAATATCCAATGGCGCCGCGTTGATATTGACACGACGAATTTCGCCGTTTCCCTTTTTTACGCGGTAGGCTGTCTTTATGGTATCAGCTATGAAATCAGGGCTGTATTGTGCATGCTCCCCATATACCAGGATCAAACGTTTCTGTCCGCTATCCTCCAAAGCTTCTATCTCTTTTACCAGTTCATCGTCGTTGAGCGTTTTGCGTACCTGTTGGCTGTTTGTAACCCTAAATCCACAGTAGGTGCAGTTGTTTGAGCATTTGTTCCCTATATAAAGCGGAGCAAAAAGGACAATCCGGTTTCCATATATCCTCATTTTTAGCTCTCTGGCACCCTCCTTGATGCGTTGCACCGATTCTTTGTCTGTTGCATTGATCAGGGTTGCCGTCTCTTCGAGGTTTAATCTGTTTTTGGCCAGTGATTTTTTAATAATTGTGCTTACTTTCTCAGGAGTGGGTACTGTATGATGCAAATACCCCCAGATCTCATCCGTATCGATAAACGGCTGCATGGATACATCGGGAAGTCGGTATGTCTCAGGTTGGAATTGCATAGCAATAAGCAGCTAAAATATTTACAAAGATATGATTTATTCACGATGTATGCAATCAGATTTCAGGCGAGTATTTTTTTGGGTTACAACTTTGAACAGGGTAGCAATCTCTTGGAAAGTGATGGCGGGGATATCTGTTTTTTTATATAGATATTGGTGTGCTTTTTGAAAAATATGTACCTTTGCCTTTCGGAAACATTTTAAGGCTAAAATGTGGATTCCGGAAATAAAATGTAGGAAAAAACAGCCATTTCATGTCAAATATTCACTTTCAAGGCTTGGGGGTAGCTTTAATTACTCCTTTCAGGGAGGACGGGTCAATCGATTTTGACGCACTATCCCGGTTATTGGATTTTCAATTGGAGAATGGTACCGATTATATTGTGGCGTTGGGTACCACAGCCGAAACGCCCACCCTTCATAAAAATGAAAAAGCAGAGATCGTACGGTTTATCGTGGAGAAAGTGAATGGAAGGAAGCCTGTGGTAATGGGTATTGGCGGAAACAATACGGCTGAATTAGCAGAGGATTTGAGGAAAACCGATTTTAAAGGAATCAGTGCAATACTTTCGGTAACACCTTATTATAACAAACCGACCCAGGAGGGTCTTTTTCAGCACTATTGCGCACTTTCACAAGCATCTCCGCTGCCCATCATTCTGTATAATGTGCCGGGAAGAACCGGTGTAAACATGACTGCCGAAACCACCCTGCGCATCGCCCGTACCTGTAAAAATGTGATCGCTGTGAAGGAAGCCTCGGGCAATCTTGATCAGATAAAAACTATTATCGACGGAGCTCCGCAGGGATTTCAGGTGATCTCGGGTGACGATGCTGTGACTACGGCTGTGATTGAAATGGGTGGGATTGGCGTGATCTCGGTGTTTGGAAATGCTTTTCCCAAAGAAATGGCCTGGCTTGTACACAGCGCGCTTGAAGGCAATGCTGTGAATGCGCGCAATCAGATGGAACAGGATTTCAACCGGCTTTTTCATCTGATCTTCGTGGAAGGCAACCCGGCCGGAGTAAAGTGTATCCTGCATCTCAAAGGAATGGTTAACAACCGGCTTCGTCTGCCTCTGGTGCCGGTCAGCGAAAAAACATTGCTGGAGATCAAAGAAGAACTTGCCAGGTTCAACTGAGTTATTTCCCATACGAACTTTTTTATATGCGGGGCACCTGATTTCTTACGGGTGTCCCGCATTATTATTATATCAACGGTTATTTTATATATGTTTTTGTTTACAATAGAGAAGACTGTTAAATTCTTCTTTTTTTGATATTATTTATTGTAAATTAAAAAAATATTTCTATTTTTGTCTCTCTATCGTCAAAAAAAGACAAAATATGGGCAGTGGAACAGGAGATTCTCAAGTTTGCTTTCGCTTAACAAAAGTTAATCGCATGCGTGGAGCACCTCCGTTTTATTTATGTATTCTTTTCCAAACCTTCATCTTCCTCTTCTTTTTTATTCGTTCTGCAATCCTTTGTACTTTTTATTCCATCCAGTTTTACCATTCTTCCGTTATAAACAATTTTTGCTTTACACAATTTCTTCGTCGTTTCGGAGAGAATGATCACATATTGTATTTACTTTAATTTAAATTTAAAAAGTGGAGTATGAAAAGAAAATTAGTCTTATTTTTTATCCTGTTTTGTACTTGGATGGGAATTGTCATGGCTCAAACACAGGTACGCGGTATCGTCGTGGATGAAGCAGGTGAGCCTGTTATAGGAGCCACCATTTTGATTAAAGGAACCTATCAGGGAACCGTTACAGATGCAAATGGTAATTTTGTTCTGACAGCTCCTACAGCGGGCACTCTTGTAATTTCTTATGTGGGATTTATAACCGAGGAAGTACCGGTGAGTTCCAATATGCAAATCACATTGATCAGCGATACGGAACAATTGGACGAAGTAGTGGTAGTTGGTTATGGGACGCAACGAAAAAGGGACGTAACCAGTTCAATCTCTCAGATTAAGGGTGATGACCTGGCCTCGAAAGCGTCTCCCAGTTTTATGCAGCAAATGGCGGGAAGAGCTTCCGGGGTTCAGGTAATTTCTCCTTCCGGAGATGTGACACAACCTCCCCGTGTTGTAATTCGCGGCGTAGGGACAATATCTTCTTCCAATGCTCCTCTATATGTAATTAACGGTGTGCCTGTTACTTCAGGGAACGTTGGTTATTCTTATTCGAACAATAATGCGTTGGCAGATATCAATCCATCTGATATTGAATCGTTTGAGATTTTGAAAGATGGTGCAGCTACAGCCATTTATGGATCACGCGCTGCCAATGGGGTGGTACTGATTACAACCAAACGGGGAAAACAAGGTGCTGCCAAGTTATCATATGATTCCTGGATGGGATGGTCCTCTGCGGCAAAATTGTATGATTTACTGGATGCAGAACAATTTGTAACCATTGCCAACGAAAAATACGTAAACAGTGCGGGTAACCCACAGGCAAAGATGGATGACAAAGGCACCAACACCAACTGGTACGACCACGTATTCAGAACCGGTTTCCAACATAGCCATACCCTGTCCATTTCGGGGGCTTCGCCTCAAACGCAATATTTTCTATCGGCCGGCTATACAGACCAAAAGGGATTGGTAATCAATAACAGTTACAACCGATATACTTTTTACGCAAAAGCCGAACATAAGTTATTGAAAGATTATGTAACGGCCGGTTTTTCACTGAATGCGTCCAATCAGGTAAATACCGGCCCGGTAAAGGGAACGAACTCAATCAGTGACAACATGTACGCCAGTTCGAGAATGTTGCCAAACGTGGCCGTCTATAATCCCGATGATCCAACTGGATTTAATATTGAGGCGAGCGACCGCAAATCGTTGGGTAAAGGTGCTAATTTACGCACCATTGAGAATACCATTCCCAATATTGTATGGGTTCTGAAAAACAACAAACAAAATAATAACTCATACCGGTTGCTACCCACAGCCAATATCGATATCAGACCTGCAAGCTGGCTTATGTTCCGGTCTTTGGTTGGTGCCGATGTCAATACGATAGATGATAGTTATGTCTGGAAACCGGAATCGGGCGATGGCTTTGGATACAAGGGCCTCATCAGTAGGTCATCCATCAAAAGACAACGATGGAATTTTCAAAATATTTTATCTGTCAATCAGTCTTTTGGCTTGCATAATCTGGATGCAACAGCCGTGGCGGAATGGACCAATTATGTATACAACCGTTTTACTGCCGGAGCACGTGATTTCTCGGATCCATTCTTTGTAGACGAAATGATTTCCGATACCTATGTTACGCAAAGCTCCGGTGGAAGCTGGACCTCAAACGGTCTGGCATCTTATATTTTCCGTGCAAACTACAATTATAATAGTATTTTCTACGTAGGCGGTTCTATTCGACGCGATGGTATTTCTAACCTGCATAAGGACAATCGCTGGGGAACTTTCTATGGTGGTTCAGCTGCTGTTCGTATTTCAGGCCTGAATTTCTGGAAAGAAAGTTCAATTAATGACATTGTAAGCGACTTCCGTATTCGGGGTAGTTTTGCAGAGGTTGGGAACGACAGATTGTCGGGTGACTTTATGTATAATGATATTTTTGCCGGACAGAAGTACGGAGATCAGGCTGCCATTGCATATTACCAGGCCGGTAATCCTGCTTTGCAGTGGGAAAAACAGAAAATACTCGATTTTGGCTTTGATGCTGCTTTCCTGCAGAACAGATTCAATCTTATCTTTGCATACTGGCAAAAAGACAACAGCGATATTGTGCTGGATGTGCCCACTCCACCGTCGCTGGGCATCCCCTGGAATGTGATCGCTCAAAATTATGGTAAGATAAAGAATAACGGAATTGAACTCGAGTTGGGTGGAAATATCATTCAGGAAAGAGACCTGACCTGGAAAACAGCGTTCAATTTCTCCACACAGTATAGTGAGGTGGTTACATTGGTAAATGATATTCCCTATGAGCATTACATCCTTCGCGAGGGTGAATCGATGAATGCACTTTGGGGTTACCATTATGCCGGTGTGAATATGAAAAATGGAAATCCGTTATATTACAAACAGGATGGTTCAATGGTGCAGGGAAATATTGCAAACAGCAAATATTATGTGTATGATCCCGATAATCCCTCCGACATCAGTACGGCATCCAATTTGGTGCAGGATGATAAAATCATACTCGGAAATTCACTTCCTACCTGGTTCGGTGGATGGGACAATACGGTTACGGTGAAAAATTTTGATTTCAATATTTTCTTCCGCTTTTCGGGAGGAAATAAAGTCGCCAATGTTACCCGCAGAGACATGTTGGATCAGGGTTTTGTGAATAGTAGCACCGAAATATTGGGACGCTGGCAAAGTGAAAGCAATCCCGGCGACGGTAATGTTCCAAAGTTGTACTATGGTAAGAGCGGTTTTATCAATCTCACCGGAGATGGTTCTTCTCGTTGGATTGAAAATGGTGATTTCCTGAAACTTCAGAACCTTTCGGTTGGATACAACTTCCCGAAGGAATTGTGCAGTCAATTATGGGTTGAAAGAGTAAGAGTCTATCTGCAGGGGCAAAATCTGGCCACTTTTACCAAATATAATGGTTTAGATCCCGAAGGGTATACCGTAGTCCCGGGAGTCGACCTGAATGGAAATCCACAACAACGGACATTCCTTGTCGGATTAAATATTGGTTTTTAATTTTATGACAATCAGAAAATAATAAATCGTATGAAAAAAATATTATATATCCTATTTGGGCTTGGATTGTTATTCAGTTGCACTGACCAGGCGATAAATGTTGATCAGAAAGATGCAATCACGTACGATGTCGCTTTTGCCACTCCCGCGCGCTGCGAACTGGCGATCGTGGGTTGCTACGACGCGGCTCAAAGTGGTTATTATCCCGGAAATAACCAGAGACGAGGTTATCCTTTTGGAGCTGCCACCGTACAGCAAGGTGACATGAAAGGTGAAAACATGTTGAATATACAGCAATTTTTTGCTGTTACCTACAATGGCGATTATTCTGTATCGTCTCCCAACGGGCAAGCTCACTGGGAATGCACTTATCAGATGATTAACAAGATAAATATTGTCATTGAAGGTCTGAAAGCTGCGGCTGCCAATGGTGTCATCACACCGGAAAAAGCCACAGATGGTGAAGCCGAGGTCCGTTTTCTCAGAGCGCTGGGACTACACGAGCTTTTGGTGTTTTTTGCACTACCTTATGCCGCAACTCCTGATGCTTCCCATTTTGGGGTGCCTGTTAGCATTGTTCCCATCAATACAATTGAGAAAGTGGAAGAAGCCAAAGAGGCTGGAAGAGCAACTGTAGCAGCAACATACCAGCAAATTTTAGATGACCTGAATTTTGCGGAACAAAACCTGGCCGCAACACGGGCAGGTGGATTGAAAATTTCCCGGGCGACAAAAGGGGCTGCTATCGCATTAAAAGTAAGGGTGAATCAGCATATGGGTAAATGGGGAGATGCAATTACGGAAGCCAACAAAATTGTTGGTGCATCGGCACCTTTCAGTAGTCCTATTGGGGGATATGCTTTAACAGCAACACCCGAGGGTCCTTTTGCCAATAACAGCAATAATACGGAATCCATATTTTCAATAGAAAACAGTGCATTGGATAATGCCACCAACAATGGTTCACTTTCCCAGTTTTATTACACTGTCCGTAGCCTGGTGTGCGTCAGTCCGATTATCATCAATGCCGATTTTTGGCTGGAAAGTGATTTAAGGCGAACGCAGCTGTTAAAAAGAAATACATACGGTGGAATAAATGCTTTTTGGTCGTGGAAATACAGGGCTGGCACTGTGATGAACGATTGGACACCGATTCTGCGTTATGCCGAAGTATTGTTAAACTATGCTGAGGCAGAGGCTCGCCAAAACGGTGTTACCACAAAAGCGGTAAGTCTGTTGAATGCGGTGCGGAACAGGGCCGTTACAACTCCCGCTTTGCAATATACCACAGCATCATTTGCTAATGTGGAGGCACTGATGAAAGCAATTTTCCAGGAAAGGGAAATAGAATTTCTTGCCGAGGGGAGACGTTGGCCCGATATTCATCGGTTGACTTATGATAGTAAATATAAAATAAAAAGTAAGGACGGGAAGGCTGGTGTTCCCGATAAAGCATCCTGGGGAAGTATGAAGACCGAATCCTACAATCCTGCATCGGGAGTTGTTGATGCAAATATTCTTAAAACACCTGGCTTCAATTTTGAAGATAGAAGGTATATTTTCCCGATTCCACTTTCGGAAATAACGTCGAATCCCAAAATAGCGGGGCAACAAAATGCAGGTTGGGATTAAATTATTCAATTAAAATGATGAATTGATTAAAAAAACCTTTCATAAACTCTACAAATTTAAATCCTATTGAAGGGACAACAGGACAGGGCTGGGAGTGATCCATGCCCTGTTTTCTATTTAATATGCAATGCCAGCAAATCTGAGCTGAAAATAACTGTCCGGCAGATTGTGCAGAGTCAGCGGTAGTAGCTTAACTCACAGTTCGACGATGTTGCTGTGAGATAATATTTTTTTTGTACTTTTGTGTCTTAAGCAAGGCTTGCAAGTCTAAATATTTAAAATATGAAACGAGTTTCTTATTTCCTTATTATTCTCTCTGTAATGATGACCATAAGCTGTACAGAAAAAAAAACAGAGGCAGATCGTCTCAACCCTGCCAACATGGATACCACCGCTGCTCCCGGGGGGAGCTTCTACCAATATGCTACGGGGGGCTGGCAGGAAGCCAATCCTATTCCCGATGAATATGCCCGTTACGGTTCATTCGACAAACTGCGGGAGGAAAACCAGGAGCAAATACAGAGCCTGATCACGGCACTGGGTGAACAGGAGAATCCTGCCGGCTCAAACGCACAGAAGGTGGGCGACCTTTATACGCTGGGGATGGACAGCGTGAAGCTGAACAACGATGGTGCGGCACCGCTCCGCGAGCAGCTGACGGAAATTGCCGCAGCGAAAAATCAAAAAGATATCGTCCTGCTGATGGCCAAGGTGAGCCATTATGCCTCCAATCCATTTTTTGGATTTGCCGTGGGTGCAGACGATAAAAACAGCGAGATGAACATTGCCCACATTTACCAGTCGGGTATCGGTATGGGCGACAGGGATTATTACCTGCTTGCCGACGATCACTCCCAAATGCTGCGCAATGCTTATATTACCCTTATGGAAACCCAGTTCCGGAATGCCGGATATGCCGAAGCTGCAGCAAAGCAGGCGGCGGTCAATGTAATGAAAATTGAAACGGAACTGGCAAAGGCGCACGTCACCAAAGAGATGCGTCGCCTGCCTGAACTGAATTATCACAAGATGTTGGTGAGTGACCTCAATACCCGGGTAGCTCCTTTTGAGTGGACTCTCTATTTTGAGGCCATGGGCGCCACTGATCTCGACAGTCTCAACGTATCGCAGATTGAACCGGTGCAGACGGCGGTTGCCATCATCCAACGGGAGCCGATCACCGTCCTGCAGGACTACCTGAGCTGGAAAGTGATCAACTCGGCAGCCGGTTACCTGGGTGATGATTTTGTGAATGCCAATTTTGAATTTTACGGAAAAACACTGAGTGGCAGCAAGGAGCTCCGTCCGCGCTGGCGCAGGACCATTGATGCGGTAAATGGTGCGATGGGAGAAGCTGTGGGGCAGCTTTATGTGGAAAAATATTTCCCGGCTCAGGCCAAAGAGCGTATGCTTAATCTGGTGAATAATCTGACCACTGCTCTGGGTGAGCGGATCAACCAGCTCGAATGGATGGATGCAGAGACAAAAAGCAAAGCTCAGGAGAAGTTGGGTACCTTTATCGTGAAGATTGGATACCCCGACAAATGGAAAGATTATTCTTCTCTTGAGGTTAGCGATGATTCCTACTGGCAGAATATGGTACGCGCTTCTGAATTTGAATACAATGAGATGATTGCTGACTTGGGAAAACCGGTAGACAAGACCAAGTGGTATATGTCACCGCAAACGGTGAATGCCTACTACAATCCTTCCTCCAATGAGATCTGCTTCCCCGCGGGGATCCTGCAACCACCTTTCTTCTACATGGATGGGGATGATGCAATCAATTATGGCGGCATTGGGGTGGTAATCGGGCATGAGATGACCCACGGTTTTGACGATCAGGGAAGGAAATTCGATAAAGACGGAAATCTTGCCGATTGGTGGACAGCCGGTGATGCACAAAGGTTTGAGGAGCGTGCTGGTGTGCTGGTGAACTATTTCGACAATATTGTTGTCCTCGATACGGTGCACGCCAATGGTACATTCACGCTCGGAGAAAATATTGCCGACCATGGAGGACTGCAGGTCTCCTATCAAGCTTTTCAGAAAACTACGCAGGCCCAGTCGGACGATGCCATTGGCGGATTTACGCCCGCTCAGCGTTTCTTTCTGAGTTATGCCAACCTATGGGCAGGCAATGTGCGCGATGCGGAAATTATCCGGCTGACGAAGATGGATCCGCATTCCCTCGGAAAATGGCGTGTTGATGGGGCTCTGCCTCATATTGATGCCTGGTACGAAGCTTTCCAAATACAGCCTTCTAACCCCATGTATCTCCCGAAAGATGCTCGGGCTTCCATCTGGTGAACACCAATCATCACATCATCCAATCATCGAATCATTAACAGATATGTTTTCAGGAATTGTAGAAGAAGCAGCCACCGTGGTGGCACTCAACAGAGAGCAGGACAACCTGCACATTACGCTGCGATGTTCTTTCACCGACGAGTTGAAAATAGATCAGAGCGTGTCACATAACGGCGTCTGTCTCACGGTGGTTTCTCTCAAAGGAGACACGTATACCGTGACAGCCATCCGGGAGACACTGGAGCGGTCGAACCTGGGCCTGCTGGAGGTCGGCAGTAAAGTAAATCTGGAGCGTAGCATGCCACTGAACGGCCGTCTCGACGGACATATCGTGCAAGGGCATGTGGATCAGACGGCGGTATGTCAAAATGTTACTGAAGCGGGCGGGAGCTGGTATTACACCTTCGCTTACACGTTCGACAAGGAGATGGCAAAAAAAGGATATCTGACGGTTGATAAAGGTTCTGTAACTGTGAATGGTGTAAGTCTTACCGTGGTGGAACCTACCGAAAATAGCTTCAAAGTGGCCATCATACCCTACACGTATGGTTATACCAATTTTCATCAGATAAAAAAGGGAACGGTGGTGAATCTCGAGTTTGATATTATCGGTAAATATATCAGCCGGATCGCTGCGTTAAATGCTTGATTATGGATTTCCTCGAATTTGTCTCCACCCGGCAGAGTGTTCGTGTCCATACCCGACACCAAAAGAGTCTGGTTGGACATTGCAGTCGGGTACAGTGTGCAGCCATTGAGACAAAAGAAACGCAAGCTCATGTCGGAGGTGGTTTCCTATAACGGTTATAAAACAGACTCCGTAAAATAAAAGACAAAAAACATAAGATGAGGGAGATTGAATCGTTTAGAATCATTAAACTTTAATCTTTTTAACACGATGTTTTCATTCTTTTGTTGGTGACATCGTAAAATTATATCATCTTTGCACTCTCAAATATATTTAAGAATAAGGCGGCCAAGAGCTGGTTTATTATATAGAAACAGATGAATATTAGGAAAAAACGTTTCTTTTTGTTGATCGCTCTCCTCACGATTACCGTAGTTACTTTTGCGCAACAGGTAGGTTCCAACTCACCCTACAGCAGATATGGATACGGTCTGTTATCGAACCCCGCCCTTGGCGCCTCAGAGGGGATGGGAGGAATCAGTTACGGTTTGCGTCGCAGCCAGCAGGTAAACCCCGGTAATCCGGCATCTTACTCCGAACTTGATTCCCTTACCTTCATATTCGATTTTGGGGTCTCAGGACATATGGCCCGACTGAATGATGACGTAAACAGGCGAGATTTTTACAACGGCAATCTTGATTACGTAGCCATCCAGTTTCCACTGATCCGGAATGTGGGAGCCAGCATCGGCTTACTTCCCTACTCTAAAACGGGATATAATTTCGGCGACCGTCGTTCTCTTGCAGGCATACAGTATCTGGAGACTTATCGCGGTACGGGTGGGTTAACGCAGTTATACGGCGGTTTAGCCTGGGAGCCTGTCAAAAATATATCCATCGGTGCAAACATCAACTACCTGTTCGGTAGCTTTACGCATAGCAGTGTGGTAATTCCTGTTTCCACTTCGGCATTGATTGGAGAGACAAAATACAGTTATGCTTTTCGTGAATTAAAATACGATCTGGGACTTCAGTTTACCTATCCGATCGACAAGAACCGTTCGGTTACGCTCGGTGCGGTATATACCCCCCAGGTGAATGCGCGGGCGGATGTGAACCCAACGGAAATGCTTTATACCGGAGATCCTTACGAAAATCCCTGGTTGTCACCTTCACAGATACTTATTACGGATACCCTGAAGGATGCTTCATTTCAGCTGCCGCACACTTTTGGTGTCGGATTTACATATCGTACCGACAAATTCCTGATTGGACTGGATGGCACGTATCAGCTTTGGAAGAACCTGGATTATCCAGCGCAGCTTGATGATCTCACGGCTGAGAACCGGTTCAACAATGCTTATCGCCTTAATGCCGGTATGGAGTACGTAATTGACCCGTTGAGTCAGAATTTTTTTCATCGCATCCGTTTCCGGGGAGGACTCTCTTTTGCCAACTCATATGCGAATTTCAGCGTTACAACGCCAGACAGTGGAACAGGTGAGTCAGTGATGGGCAGTTTTAAGGAGTACGGCGTAAATGTTGGGTTAGGATTGCCATTTCATGACTATATGTCGGGACACATATCGATGCTTAATATCGGACTGGGCTACTCAAGGCAACAGCCTGATCACAAATTTATGATCAGTCAGGATATGTTTAAGGTGTCTATTAATATGAATATCAATGAATTCTGGTTTTTTAAGAGACAGTTTAATTAATCGGAAAGCAGGTGTTGTGGGAATAAAAAAACAGGAAAGATTAAACTTTCCTTTTAACAATCCGTCAAAATCACACCAATTGAAAGGAACTATTCTGTTAAGCCAAATGAGTACAAGCCAAGCTTGCTTGGATTACACCATGACGAGGAATAGTCTAAATTTATTGAACTAATTAAAACATCAGCGAATATGAAAAAATTATTATTATCGGGACTCCTGGCTATCGCAACGGTCGTTGGTGTCAACGCCCAGAAGGCAGGATATGACCCTGTTAAAGCTCCATTTGGACATGGCGAAGATAGTGTCAACTGTCGACTCAATTTAAGTCTTATGCAGACTTCAGCCAAAGCAGAATCATATGATAGTGCACTGAAACCCTGGATGGCTGTCTATGAAAACTGTCCCGCATCGAGCAAAAATATCTATATTTACGGACCACGCATATTCAAGGCTCTTTATGAGGCTACTCCCGATGCGGCAAAGAAGAAGGAATATCTCGACAAGACAATGGAGATCTACGATACACGCATAAAATATTACGGAGAAGATGATGCGAAGGGAACCATCCTGGCATACAAGGCATACGACTACATGGAACTGATGGGCGAAAAGACCGATCAGGCGGTAGTCTATAGCTGGCTGGGTGAAGCGATTAAAGAGATGAAAGGGAACATGAATCCCCTCGATGCTTATTCATATTACATGGTTGCCTCGCTGAGTCAATATCTGAACGATAATTCCAAGAAAGATCAGTATCTGCAAGACTATTTTACTGTCGTGGGATATGTGGATCAGGCAATCGCCAACGCAAAGAGTGCCAACGATCAGGCAAATGCCGATTATCTGGGTATGGTGAAAGACGGCATCGTGAAAGGTTTTATAAGCAGTGGTGCCGGAGATTGCAAGACGCTGACCGAATATTATGCCGACAAGGTAGAGCCCAATAAGGCTAATAAAGAATTCCTGAATGAGGTGATTAACGCCCTGGGTTCGGTCGGTTGTTCAGAAACGGATCTTTATTTTACCGCTTCGGAATATCTTTATCGACTCGAGCCCTCTGCCGGCGCAGCCATCGGACTGGCCAACAAGAGCCTGAGAGACAAGGACTACGATACTGCATTAAAGTATTACGATGAAGCAGCAAATCTGGAGACCGACAAGAACAAAGCATCGGATTACATGATGCAGTTGGCGGGTATCTTCTCCAACCAGCGTAACTTTGCCAAAGCACGGCAAGCCGCCATTGAAGCTACGGTATATAATCCTAATAATGGTGAGGCTTATATCCTGATAGCCCAGCTTTATGCAAGCTCGGCGAATAATATCTTCTCAGAACCGGAGAAAGCCGGTTTGGTTTATCTGGTAGCTGTGGACAAATTGCAAAAAGCAAGATCCGTAGACCCCAGCGTAGCCGCAAAAGCAAACAGTCTGATCAACCGTTATTCTGCTGCCTTTATGGATACAGAGACGGCGTTTATGATGGGAATCAAATCGGGAGAAACCGTATTTATTCCCGGCTGGATCGGAGAGAGTACAACGGTTCGCCTGAGATAATATTAAAAACGATAACGTGTTGAAAAAACAACACAACATATTACTTGCAGGACGCATAACAACCACCTTTTTCGTGGTTGTTATGCTTCTTCTTTTTTTGTCTTGTAAAGACAAGAACGATAACCTGGTTTCCTTTACCTATGATCCGGAGGCGGTACCCACGATGGTCACGGATACGGTGACTACCCTGATATCCGATTCGGGTATTACGCGCTATAAGCTCGTGGCCGATGTATGGAAGGTGTTCGACAAGGCGAAGGAACCTTATTGGTTCTTTCCAGAAGGAATCTATCTGGAACGCTTTACTCCCGATTTCAGCATCGAATCGACCGTGATAGCCGACACAGCCTGGTATTACACCAATCAGGACCTGTGGAAACTGAAAGACAACGTGCATGTGGAAAATATCAAAGGAGAACTGTTCGATAGTGAAGAACTTTTCTGGGATCAGAAAAATGAGCGTGTTTATTCCGATAAATACATCGAAATAAAACGAGGCGTCACCGAAATAAAAGGGTATGGCTTTGAGTCGAATCAGGCGATGACTGAGTATAGGATCTTCCGTCCTCATGACGGTAAGTTACCCTTTTCGGAAGAGGTGCCGGACGACTCGCTGCAATATGATCCACTGCAACCGGAGTCAATTCAAAGCGAAAAGCCTTCTACAACAATTCAGAACCCTAATTAAGAAAACATGTCAGTATCTGTGGAAGCAGGTTGGTGGGTTACCTTATTTCTGTCTGTTTTTTTCTCAGGCATGGAGATCGCATTTGTTTCTTCCGATAAGCTGCGCTATGCCGTCAGAAAAAAGTCAACCGGCATCTACAATTACATGTTAAACAGCATTTATGGGCATCCCCGCCAGTTTTTGGCCACCTTAATGGTCTGGAAAGTAATTGTTCTGGTATTGTTGGTGTACCTTACCGGCATGATTGTCCGCCATCAATTCTCTTTTGGCGGGGAGAATGCGTTACCGATGATGTTACTCTTTATTGTTGGCATGACTTTTATTATTCTGCTGACCGATGAGTTTTTACCGCGCACTCTTTTTCGAAAAAATGCCAATTTTTGGGTGAACCTGTTTGTAATTCCAGCCTTCATTGGTTACATATTGATGTATCCCATGGCCAAAGTCTTTGTCGGGTTGTCGAAGCGTTTTCTCAATCTGTTTGGAATCTATGATCCGCGATCAGACAAAGCGGTATTTAGCAGGACGGATCTGGATACGTATGTAAAGAAAAGCATCGACGACATGTCGAAAGAAAAAGAGGTGGATTCAGAGATGAAAATCTTCCGCAATGCGCTCGCTTTTTCTTCCATGAAAATCAGAGACTGCATGGTACCACGTGCCGATATTGTGGCCGTGAATGTTGATACCGATCCCGATACCCTGAAAGAGAAATTTATAGAGACAGGAATCTCCCGGATCCTGGTATTTAAAGATGATATAGACAACATTGTGGGTTACATTCATATGTGGGAGATTTTTAACAATCCCCGGGACTGGACCCACAATATCGCCTCCATTTCATTTGTTCCCGAGAGTATGCCGGCAAATCGACTGATGAGCGACCTGATGCAACAACGCAAAAGCATTGCCGTGGTGGTCGACGAGTTCGGCGGCACTTCGGGCATTGTGACAATGGAAGATCTGGTGGAAGAGATTTTCGGTGAGATCGAGGATGAATATGATGTGGAATCTAAATTTGTGAAGCCCGAGGGGAAGGATGAATTTGTTTTATCGGGTCGTGTGGAAATCGACCATCTGAACGAAATCTACGGTCTCGACATCCCCGAATCGGATGATTACTCCACGGTAGCCGGTTACCTGCTTCATCACACCCAACGTTTTCCCAAAACCTATGAAACGGTGATTATTGGGAAATATACCTTTAAAATACTGAAAGTTACTGCGCGTAAGATAGAAGTCGTGCGTCTGAGTGTCCATGGCAGCGCAAGATAGTGCAGCTCGTTTAACATTGTGCTGTCACACTTTTCCATAAAAAAATATCTTTATCTACTTTATTTTTACTAACTTCGTGCCCTTATTTGAATCGATTTACTTTTTAACGTTTAAACAAAGCTAAAAAATAGTTAAATGGCTACTTTACAGAAAATTAGAGACAAAGGAACACTGCTGGTGATCGTAATTGGTGTGGCATTGTTGGCCTTTGTTTTGGGAGATTTGTTCACTTCAGGCACCACATTGTTCGGAAAGGTTCGTGACAAGGCATTCGTGGTAAACGGTGAGGTGATATCTACGCAGCAATATGCCGATAAAATTACTGAATTCGAAGAATTCCAGAAGATGATCAGCGGTCAGTCCTCACTCGATGAGAACACCTCATCGCAGATACGCGAAGCGGTATACCAGCAGATGGTACGTGAACGGCTGCTCGATGATCAGACAAAAGAGCTGGGACTCACGGTAACCAAGGCAGAACTGAACGACCTGGTGCATGGTGAAAACATCTCACCGGTTCTGCAGCAACTCCCCTTCTTTCTTGACCCACAAACAGGCATGTTTAGCCGCACTGCGCTGATTGAATTTATCAATATCATCAACATGCCCAGCCCCGGTCCGCAGGAACAGGCGCTGGTTGATCAGTATAAAACGCTCTGGTTGTTTATCGAGGAGATGGTACGCACGCAGCGACTGGAAGAAAAATATATCACACTGTTGACCCACGCAGTAATTGTAAATGACCTGGAAGCCAGGACATCGTTCGATCTTTCTCAGCAGAACGCCGATATAGCCTATGTGATGCAGAGTTATTTTACAATTCCTGATTCGGCTGTAACAGTGACCGACAAAGAGATCCAGAACTATTACAATGCGCATAAGGCATCGTTCAGGCTGGAGGCACCCCTGGTAAAATTGTCTTACTTCTCCAAAGAAATTGTTCCCAGCAGTGAAGATTTTGCCGAGGCAGAAGCCGAATCAAAGAAAGCCTTCACCGAATTACAAAACGCGGCTAACCCCATAAGTGTCGTAGCCGATTATTCCGATACACCTTACCGCGATGTGTTTGTGAGCGAGTTTATGCTGACTCCTTCCCAAATTGAATTTGTGCGGAATGCAGCCATCAATGAGATAGCCGGTCCCAAGCGCGAAGACGATGCTTTTCAGATCATCAAATTAATCGATAAGACAGTTGCGCCCGACTCGGTGCGGCTGCGCATCATGGCCATACCCAATGCCTCTACGGTAGGACAGGATTCGATTGTAACCAATTTCACAGACAGTATTTACGGTTTGCTGCAGGGAGGAAGCTCCTTCGCTGAAGTTGCAAATAGCCTCAATCCAAACTC
>DFYK01000092.1:22810-36772 GCA_002383605.1 Proteiniphilum sp. UBA4084
CCCGGTCAGCAGCTTATTCTTCAGGTGGAAGAAAGAACCAGTCCGATCAATAAATACAAGGTTGCCATCATCAATATGCCGGTTGTTGCCAGCGAGAAGACTTCGAACAACATCGACAATGAACTGAATCAGTTTGTTTCTGCGCCCGATGTGAAAACCAAATTCAACGAACTGGCATCGGAAAAAGGTTTTATGGTGATACCGAATATTACGGTTTCGGCCAACGACTTTTCTTTGGCCCAGATCCCCGGATCGCGCCAGATTATTACTTGGGCGGCCAACGAGTCTGAACGTGGTGCAGTGAAGAAGTTCGATCTTACCAATTTGCGTGTGATCGCACGCATGGAGCAGGTGATTCCTGCCGGGCTAACGCCATTGTCTGAAGTATCTTCGGGCATACGCACCCAACTGGTGAATGAGAAGAAAGCAGGAAAAATCATCACCGATCTGCAGACACAAAACCTGACGTCGCTCGATGCGTATGCTGCAGCCATGAACAGTGCTACGGATACCGTCCGTTTTGTGAACTTCAACACCCGCAATATTACAGGGCTTGGTGTTGAACCTGCATTGAACGCCGTATCTGCCTTTGCACCCATCAACAAGGTGGTTGGTCCCATGAAAGGGAATATGGGTGTATATGTTACCCAGGTGTCGAATCGCACCGAGGGTAAGGAGACATATGACGCGGAAACGCAGAAAGCAAGCATGCTCAACAACAACGCCTATCGTATGCAGATGCAATCTGTTGAAGTGTTAAAAGATAAACTGGGCGTGGAAGACAACCGTTTCAGGTTCTTCTGATCCCCCTCCCAATCTTTGTCCGTAGTTAGTACAAGAAAGAGGTGACCTCACAATGTGGAGTCACCTCTTTACTTATTTTAGTTCAGGTTATAATTACAACCCGATTGTGCCGTTTTGTTCCAGCTGCAATGTTTTGCTTGGCTGGTCGCACACTTCCGTAGGGCCGAAGTACTGGATAGGGCCGGGGTATACATAATCGGTTTCAATGGCCCATTTCTCACGCTGGCTTTCAAAGTAGCGGAAGGGAGCTCCTTCAAGTTCCACCAGTGCTTTCTGAATAACCGGCTTCATCTCGCCGTGACGACGTTCCATGTTCATCATCGTGGTGATGGGTATGCCGCCGGCGATCCATTCGGCAGCAGGGCGGGTGGTATTCCGTACCGAGGACATGTAGCCTGTCTTGCCGGCAGCAATAAGCATCGATGCCGTGTAGCCGAGTGAATAACAGTAGTCGGCGTCATAATTCGATGGGGCGGCGCAACGGCCTTCATATCCGAAGAAATGGGTAATGCTGGCAAATTTACCTGTGTATTTACCCTCTTTGGCCCATTGGTCGAGACGTTTTTTCACCATCTCAGCCAGTAGCTTTTCTGTTTCAATCAGCGACACCTGTACGTTGCCGTGCGGATCACGGTCGAGCGTAAGCTGACGGGCTACCATCTCAGGGAGGCTGGCATAGATGTCGGCATTCTCCTGAGAGAGCTTGCTGATGATGTAATCGCGCTTACCGGAGCGGCGTACCAGATCGAACTCTTCCTGATTGTGCGCGAGGAAATCGTTCAGTTCACTGATCAGCTTTTTCATGGCAGGAATGAACTCGATGAGCCCCTCGGGAATAATCACCGTGCCGAAATTCAATCCCTGTTCGGCTCTGTGGCTGATGACGCTTGCAATATAATCGATGATGTCGTCGAGCGATTGTTCTTTTGTTGCCACCTCTTCCGATACGACACAGATGTTGGGGTGTGTCTGTAGTGCACATTCCAGGGCGATGTGCGATGCAGAGCGTCCCATCACTTTGATGAAGTGCCAGTATTTGCGGGCCGAGTTGCAGTCGCGCTGGATGTTGCCGATTAACTCTGAATAGACCTTGCAAGCTGTGTCGAAGCCGAAAGAAGTTTCAATTTGCTCATTCTTGAGATCCCCGTCGATGGTTTTGGGGCAGCCGATGACCTGCACGCCGGCATTGATGGCGGCGTAATATTCTGCCAGCACACAGGCGTTGGTATTGGAATCATCTCCTCCAATGATAACCAGTGCCTTGATATCGAGTTTCTTGAGGATCTCCAGTCCCTTGTCGAACTGCTCCACTGTTTCCAGTTTGGTTCTTCCCGATCCGATGATGTCAAACCCTCCCGTATTGCGGTATTCATCAATAATCTCGCCGGTGAGTTCCTTGTATTCGTGGTTGATAAGTCCGGCGGGTCCCAGGATGAAACCGTATAGCTTGCCTTCCGGATGAAGCCGTTTTACGCCGTCATAGATTCCCGCGATCACATTGTGTCCGCCGGGAGCTTGTCCGCCAGACAAGATCACACCTACATTCAGCGGTTTTTCCATTCCAGGCTTGCCGGTAGTCTGTGTAAATTTCACGATTGGCATCCCATATGTGTGGGGAAAAAGTTGTTGGATCTCTTTCTGGTCGCGCACCGATTCTGTGGCAGCCCCCTCCTCAATTTTCACATTGCCGTTCAATCCTGTGGGTACTTTGGGCTCATAGCTTGCCCTTGCAACCTGTAAAGCACTTTTTGTCATAGAGTTGATTTTTATGATGATTTGTTCTCTTTTTGCAGACAACTTTATTTAGGACGTCAAAAATAGCATATTTTCGGGACATAGAGAAATGAAGCGAACTGTAAATAAACTCTTTTCTACAAAAAGTATTGGATTGAATGAACAATTTAGCCATCTTTACTATTTATATCAAAATGATGAAGAATTGACCGATGAATGACCAAAACGAATTCAGTACAATGGATATTGAAGCCATCGAGGCTTTATACCAAAAATATAAAGAAGATCCTGACAATGTGGATGAAAGCTTCCGATACTTTTTTCAGGGATTTGATTTAGCCACGTCGCATTTTCCAGTGAAGCCTATGGATGGAAAAACCGCTTTGGAGCATTCTCCCAAAGAGTTGTCCGTCATGCGGCTTATCACGGCATACAGACGTCGCGGCCATCTTTTTACCAAAACCAATCCGGTACGTACCCGACGCAGCTATACCCCCACGTTGGAGATTGAAAATTTCGACCTGACGAAGGATGATCTCAATACCACGTTCGAAGCAGGCAAGGAGATAGGCATGGGCAGGGCCACACTGAAAGACATTGTGGCGCATCTCGATGAAACCTATTGTAAATCCATCGGGGTGGAATATCGCTATATGACCAAACCCGAGGTTGTGAAGTGGCTCCAGGAGAAAATGGAGGGTTCCCGAAATCAGGAATCATTCTCCAATGAAGCAAAGTTACGCATCCTGGACAGGCTGGTGAAAGCCTCCGGTTTCGAGGATTACCTGCACAAGAAGTTCGTAGGCCAGAAGCGTTTCTCTCTCGAAGGCTCCGAATCGATTATCCCTGCACTGGATGCGATCATCGCACAGGGCAGAGATTCTGACGTGAACGAGATTGTGATCGGCATGGCTCACCGTGGACGGTTGAATGTGCTCACCAACATCATGAAGAAACCTTATTCACAGGTTTTTCGTGAGTTCAATGCCCAAAATTACGAGGAGGAGATCAAATATGGCGATGTGAAATACCATCTGGGTTATAACAATACCATCGATTACGAAGGTCGTTCCATCTCGGTGAGCCTGGCGCCCAATCCTTCTCACCTTGAGGCTGTGGGACCGGTGATGGAAGGCATTGCGCGGGCAAGACTGGAAAATGAGCATGCCTATCATTACGAAGAGGTGTTGCCCATCCTGGTGCATGGTGATGCGGCCATCGCCGGACAGGGTGTTGTTTATGAAACCATTCAGTTTTCGAAGCTGGAAGGGTACAAAACAGGGGGTACCATACACATTGTGATCAATAACCAGGTGGGCTTTACCACCAACTATCTGCAGGCGCGTTCCAGTACTTATAGTACCGATGTGGCCAAGGTCACCCAGTCGCCCGTATTTCATGTAAACGGCGATGACATTGAGGCAATGGTGTACGTGGCCAAGCTGGCGCTCGAGTTTCGGCAGAAGTTTCATATCGATGTATTCATCGATCTGTTGTCTTACCGCAAATACGGGCACAACGAGGGTGATGAACCTCGTTTCACACAGCCTGAGCTGTACGATATCATTGCCAGACATAAAAATCCCCGAGACATCTATGCCGAAAAGCTGATGGAGGAGGGAGTGATCACACCGCAGGCTTTTGAATCCCGGTTATCCGATTTTCATCAGCTCCTGGAGAAGGCATATGAGGAGTCGCAAGCCACTTCCTTGTTGAATCTGCATCTTTTTCTGGCGGACCGGTTTCCGGAGATACGTCTGCCTGAGGCAGGCGACTTTGAATCGCCGGTAAATACGGCTGTTTCCAAAGAAATTTTTCTACAGTTGGCCAAAAGCATTACAGTTTTGCCGGAAGATAAAAAGTTCTTCAACAAAACCATTCGTCTGTTTCAACAACGGTCCGACATGATCGAGGCCGATACGTATGACTGGGCCATGGGCGAGCTGATGGCTTACGCCACGCTGGCCTTGGAGAAGCACAGTGTGCGGCTGAGCGGTCAGGATTCCGAGCGTGGCACCTTCTCACACCGTCATGCGGAGATCATAACCGAAGATGGCAAAGAGAAATATTTCCCATTGAAGAATCTGGGTGGAGGGCAGGAGCCCGTGCGTGTCTACAACTCGCCACTTAACGAATATGGTATACTGGGCTTCGAATATGGTTATTCGCTGGCTCATCCCGACGGGCTCACCATCTGGGAGGCACAGTTTGGTGATTTTTATAACGTGGGGCAGGTGATTGTGGATCAATATATCTCTGCGGCACAGGAAAAATGGGGACTGAAATCGGGCCTGGTCATGTTGTTGCCTCACGGCTACGAGGGGCAAGGCGCAGAACACTCCAGTGGTCGTCTTGAGCGGTTTCTTAGTTTGTGTGCCAACCTCAATATGCAGGTCGTGAACTGCACCACTCCTGCCAACCTCTTCCATGCACTGCGCCGTCAGTTGCATCGCGACATCCGGGTGCCGCTGATTGTTTTCACTCCCAAGAGCCTGTTGCGTCACCCAGCCTGCATCTCTTCACTGGCTGATTTTACCGAAGGTGGATTTCGGGAGGTGATGGAGGATATGCAACTCAGTGAATATACAAAGGTGAAAAGAATCCTGCTCTGCACCGGAAAAATATATTATGAGCTGGAGGCAGCCCGTAAGGAGGCCCAGACAGCGGAGGTATCGGTCATCCGGATCGAACAGCTTTATCCTTTTCCCGACAAACAGCTTCGCAGCCTTCTAAACCGTTACGCCGCCAATGTAGAGCTTGTCTGGGTACAGGAAGAGCCGGCAAATATGGGAGCTGCAAATTATGTGAAGGAGTATTTGAGTGATCTCACGCTGCAGGTAATCAGCCGGCCGGCCAGCGGCGTGACGGCAGAGGGGTTGACAGCCTTACATAAGATTAATCAGGCGCTCATCATTAAGAAAGCACTCTCTATGTAGTTGTAAATAACAATCGAATAACAAATATTATGGCACTGATTGAAATAAAAGTCCCAAGCCCGGGCGAATCCATCACGCATGTTGAGCTTTTTCACTGGCTGGTGGAAGATGGGGCTGTCGTGAAAAAAGATGCTGAAATCGCTGAACTGGAATCCGACAAGGCCACGTTGATGCTGGTGGCCGAAGAATCCGGAAAAATCAGTTTCAAAGCTGCCGAGGGTGAGATGCTTGAGGTGGGTTCAGTGGCTTGTACCATTGATACTTCCGTTCAGCCGGATGAATCTGTTCAGCCGGATGAATCTTTGAAACAGAAAGAATCATCGAGCCTGGAGAAATCTACGAAACCGGAAGCACAGGTGAAAACAGGGGAAGTTATACAGTCGGAAATCACTCCTACAGCAGAAAAGGAAAAGAGTTTGCACCCGGAAAAGGTAGCGAGCGGTTCAGTAGCGAAGGCTGCTGTCGACCCGGGAAAGAGTACATACGACAAGGTGAGGTTAACCCCGCTTGCGAAGAAAGTGATGGAGGAGAACGACCTGTCGGTAGATGATGTCATCAACGGTCTCAGGCGGCTCAGACGTGAAGATGTGGAAGCGATCCTGTCGCAGGGCAGTGAAACCGGCGGCAGCCTGAAAAAACCTGCCACCCGCAATGCCAACACATCGAAATTGAGTCAGTTGCGAAGGAAATTGAGTGAACGTCTGGTGGCAGTGAAGAATGAAACGGCCATGTTGACCACTTTCAACGAGGTGGATATGAAGTCGATCATGGATCTGCGCAGGAAGCATCAGAATGCTTTTGTTGAGAAACACGGAATCAAGCTGGGTATGATGTCATTCTTTATGAAGGCCAGCGCCATTGCGCTGCAGGAGTTTCCCAATGTGAATGCCATGCTCGACGGAGAGAACCTGGTGACCTACGATTATGCCGATATTGCCGTGGCTGTGAGCACACCGAAAGGTTTGATGGTGCCCATCGTGAGAAATGTGGAGAGCCTGGGGCTGGCCGAGATTGAACAGGCCATTGCCAACGTGGCCGAAAAAGCGCGCAAAGGAAAACTCTCCATCCCGGAGATGACTGGCGGGACGTTTACCATCACCAACGGAGGAGTCTTTGGCTCCATGATGTCAACCCCACTGATTAATCCGCCACAGTCTGCCATTCTCGGCATGCACAATATCCTGGATCGCCCCGTAGCCCTGGAAGGTCAGGTGGTGATCAGGCCGATGATGTATGTTGCACTGTCATATGACCACCGCGTGATAGACGGCAAAGATTCGGTCAGCTTCCTGGTACGGGTGAAACAGCTGCTGGAAAATCCGGCGGAGATGTTGTTTGGAAGCGGCAGCAGCGAAAAGACCTTGCTGGAGATATAATTACTCAGCAGTGGGGATCAGAAATCGGAGGCTGAAGCGTTACCGGTTGTTGCCGGTGCTTCCAATGATTGTAAATTTTGCGAATTTTAATAAAAGCTGTTTCTTCCCGGCCGATTCAAACTCCACGAAGGCGCGGCGGTCGTTTCCCCCCATTTCGATGGAGGTGACCACGCCCCGTCCGAAACGTTCATGCTCAATGAGATGGCCCACCTTCAACTCTTTTGCCTCTTTCGACAGGGGAAGGGTAGAGGTGGCCCGTTGTACCGGTGTTACCTTGTTGGGCAAACTGATGCTCCTATCCTGTTTTTGCAGTCGCTCAGCCCGCATCGAGCCCCAGAAATCATCTGCGTGAGACGGATAGGATATTTCACCTCCCAATTGGCTGTCTGTAGAAAGAAATACCGGGTCGATGTCCTTCAGAAAACGGCTTGCAACAGCCGGGTTGGTAACGCCATTCCTGAAGCGGCTTCTGGCATGGGTAATGGTACATGTT
The DNA here is from genome assembly GCA_002383605.1 of Proteiniphilum sp. UBA4084. Classification (GTDB taxonomy): domain Bacteria; phylum Bacteroidota; class Bacteroidia; order Bacteroidales; family Dysgonomonadaceae; genus Proteiniphilum. Next base: position 30,154 of record DFYK01000092.1, read on the forward strand.
TTCTTTGCCCGGGTGATGGCCACGTAGAAGAGGCGTCGTTCCTCCTCCAGGCCGCGTAGCTCGGATTTGGCCATTGCCGATGGAAACAGGTCTTCCTCCATGCCCACCACGAACACGTGATCAAACTCCAGTCCCTTGGCGGAGTGAACCGTCATCAGGGTTACTTTTTCGTTTTCGCCTTCCTTGTCGGTATCCTGGTCGGTGAGCAGCGATACTTCCGACAGGAAATCGACCAGTTGGTTGTTCTCCTCTCCCTGCTCCTGGCGGGTGACCACAAACTCATTCATGGCATTGAGCAGCTCCTGGATATTCTGTGTGCGGCTCATTCCCTCAGGTGTCATATCTTCGTAAGCCTCTTCGGCGATGCCGCTGTTTCTGATTACCTCCTGTGCCAGCTCAAAGGCGTTCAGCCGATTGTTTTTATCGATGAAGTCGGCGATGAGTGATTGGAAATCAGCCAGCTTTCTGGTAGTACCTGCGTTGACATCCAGGCTGTACGTGAGAGGAGATTCCAAAACATGCCACAGGCTGACCTGATGTAAGGCTGCTGCTGCAGAGATCTTGCCGACTGTCACGTCTCCGATGCCGCGAGTGGGGTAATTGATGATCCTGCGGAATGCCTCCTCATCATCGTGGTTCACAATCAGTCTGAAGTAGCTGATCACATCTTTGATCTCTTTGCGTTGATAAAAAGAGAGGCCACCATAGATCCTGTATGGAATGTTGTTTTTGCGTAATGATTCTTCAAAGATACGTGATTGTGCGTTCGTGCGGTAAAGGATGGCGAAATCACCGTAAGAAGCATGCTCTTCCATCCGCATCCGGGCAATCTTGTTGGAGACGATAAGTCCTTCTTCAAAATCGGAGAAAGCGCCTCTGATCTCTATTTTTTCTCCTGGTTCATTTTCTGAAAAGACATCTTTGAAAATCTGTTCGCTGTTTTTTTTGATCAGGCTGTTGGCGGCATTCACTATATTTTGCGTGGAGCGATAGTTTTGCTCCAGCTTAAAGATCTGTGTTTCGCTGAAGTTCGATTTAAACTTCAGGATGTTGTCGATGTTGGCGCCCCGGAAGGAGTAGATGCTCTGGGCATCGTCGCCCACCACACAAACACGGTGGTGTATGTCGGCAAGCTGCCTCACGATGAGATGCTGCGCGAAGTTGGTGTCCTGGTATTCATCCACCAGGATATACTGGAACTGGTTGCGGTACTTTTCCAGTATCTCCGCATGGTCGCGAAACAGGATGTTGGTATACATCAGCAGATCGTCAAAATCCATGCTGTTGCCCGATCGCAGCCTGTTCTGGTAGCGCTGGTATATTTCATACAATTTGGGACGTTTTGCCATGCGATCGTACTGCTGAATTTCGTCGTTGGCAGCATACATGGCCGGGGTGATCAGGCTGTTCTTCGCACGGGATATCTGTCCGTGCACAGCTCCCGGCCGGTAGAGCTTGTCATTGAGGTTCATCTCCTTGATGATGAGTCTGATCAGGTTGTTCGAGTCGGATGAGTCGAAGATGGTGAAGTTCGACCGGAAGCCGATGGCTTCCGCCTCGTTGCGCAATATGCGGGAGAAGATGGCGTGAAAGGTACCCATCCAGAGGCTGCGGGCTCTTTTTTCACCGACCAGCTCTGCGATACGCGATTTCATTTCGCGGGCGGCCTTGNNTGGTGAAGGTGAGCGCCAGGATATAGAAAGGAGGAAGACCTTGTTCGAGGAGGTAGGCAATTTTATAGGTGAGCACGCGTGTTTTACCCGACCCTGCGCCGGCAATCACGAGCGAAGGCCCGTCGCAGAACTCCACGGCGGCACGCTGTGATTCGTTGAGTTGATCAAGGAGCACCGGTGCACTTTCTTTTCCTTTTTTTTGCATGGGTACAAAAATAGACATTTCTGTTTGAATGGCATAAAAAAACCGCTTTCGACTGAAAGCGGCTTTTGCATCTTTTTTGATAAACCGGTTATCGGAATGTGTATCGCAAGCTGAGTGCGAACCCACTGTACCAGTAATCGTTGTAATCGTTGGTGAAGTTGAACGATGGTTTCCAGTCCAGTGAAATATTGAAAGGAGCTCCTGGAAACACATATTCGAGTCCGCCTATCAGATCGGCGCCAAGTAGGAAAGCGCTGTCATAATAATCTTTGTGGTAATGTATCCCGCCGATGTGTGCGCCGAGGCCCACATACCAGTCGAGGTTGGGTGCTCCGGGTACCGGTTGCTGGTATTCATACAAACCGGTCAGCTGGAAATAACGGGGAGATGCAGAGAGAATGAACTCACCCGCGCTGGCCGGTGCAAAGAAATGTTTCAGCGTCAATCCGCTATCATATCCCAATCTCACACCGAAGGAGGTATTGTATTGCTGAGCATTGATTGCAGAGGTGAAGGCCGCGATCAGAAGTCCCGTGAAAAAAAGTTTTTTTAGTTTCATAAGTTCATGTTTAAAGTGAATAGTTGTTACCTTTAATGAATGTTTTGGCTTTATAAAGATCATAACAAACAATCACCCCGATTGTTTGGCAAGAAGCCAAAAAGATGCTCCAGTTTTGTTATTTTTTCAGAAAACATTTTCTGCAAAGTGGCTGATATTCTTCGGTTTCACCGAGCAGGATCTGTTTGTCGTTTTTTACCAGTCTGTGTGAATAGCTGGCCAGGTTACCACATTCCACACAGATGGCGTGTACTTTGGTGATATCATCGGCAATGGCACACAGTGCCGGAATCGGACCGAAGGAATTTCGTTTAAAGTCCATGTCAAGTCCGGCTATGATCACCCGTACTCCCTGGTCTGCCAGCTGCTGACACACTTCCACCAGGCCGTTATCAAAGAATTGCGCTTCATCCACACCCACCACTTCTACTTCCGAAGAGAGCAGCAAGATGTTGCTGGAGTGTTCGACCGGGGTAGATAGAATTGTGTTTTTGTCGTGTGAAACCACTTCATCCTGGGAGTAGCGTATGTCTATGGCGGGTTTGAAAATTTCAACGGTCTGCCTGGCTATCTTTGCACGGCGCAGACGTCGTAAAAGTTCCTCTGTTTTTCCGGAGAACATGGAGCCGCAAATTACTTCGATGCGACCGGTGCGATGGGTTTCATTGGGGTAATATTCGTTGTACATCTTTTTGAGTCTGGCCTGCAGCGGGGTTTTTTCCGCAGCAGGATGGCATGGGTGTTATTTTCCTTTTACAATCTTTTTTATATCGTTCAGCTTATTCAGGGCATCCATGGGAGTCAGGTTGTTGACATCGAGGTTGAGTATCTCGTCGCGTACCTGGCTGAGGATGGGGTCATCAAGCTGGAAGAAGCTCAGCTGATAACCCTCTCGTTTCTCGATGAAGTCTTTTATGGGCTTTCTGATGCCCTCTTTCCTGTTTGTCGATTCCATGGCGGCGAGGAGGGTATCGGCGCGTTTGGTGATGCTTTGCGGCATGCCGGCCATACGGGCCACATGGATACCGAAGCTGTGCTCGCTGCCTCCCGGAATCAGTTTGCGCAGGAAGATCACCTTGTTATCGACCTCCTTCACCGAGACATTGTAGTTTTTGATTCGTTTGAACGATTTCTCCATCTCGTTCAGTTCGTGATAGTGGGTGGCGAAGAGTGTTTTGGCCCTTGCTTTCGGATGCTCGTGAATATATTCCACGATGGCCCATGCAATGGAGATGCCATCGTAGGTGCTGGTACCCCTTCCCAGTTCATCGAAGAGGATCAGGCTGCGTTCCGACAGGTTGTTGAGGATGTTGGCCGCCTCGTTCATCTCTACCATGAAGGTGGATTCGCCCTGTGAGATGTTGTCGGAAGCACCCACGCGGGTGAAAATCTTATCCACCAGTCCTATCCTGGCAGACTCGGCCGGCACAAAACAACCTATTTGCGCCATGAGCGTGATGAGAGCAGTTTGCCTGAGCAGAGCCGATTTCCCGGCCATGTTGGGCCCGGTGATGATCATGATCTGTTGTGTGTTGTTGTCCAGATAAACATCGTTCGCGATAAAAGGCTGGTCGGGTGGCAGCTGGCGCTCAATGACCGGATGACGGCCATTTTTAATGTCGATGACGTCTGAATTATTGATCCCGGGGCGAATGTAGTTGTTCTGCCGGGCCACATTGGCAAACGACAGCAGGCAGTCGGCCCGGGCAATGACGGAAGCATTGGTCTGGATGGCAGGGATATAAGCCGTCAGGCTCTCCACAAGTGCGCCATAAAACTGCTCTTCCAGTGTCAAGATTTTCTCTTCTGCACCCAGTATCTTCTCTTCGTATTCCTTCAGTTCCTCAGTGATATACCGTTCGGCGCTCACCAGGGTTTGTTTTCGTATCCATTCCGGCGGAACCTTATCCTTGTGCGTGTTGCGAACTTCTATGTAATAGCCGAATACATTGTTATAGGCTACTTTCAGTGACGGGATGCCCGTCTTTTCGCTCTCACGCTGCTGCAATTGCATCAGGTAGTCTTTCCCCGAATAGGCGATATGACGCAGGTCGTCGAGTTCCTTGCTGACATTTTTGCAGATAAAACCTCCTTTGTTCATTAATGCCGGCGGATCGGGGATGATCTCCCTTGCAATGCGGTCGCGGATATCGGAACAGGGATTCAGTTTTTCGCCCATCTCCTGCAGGCTGTGATTCTCCGAAGTGAGAAATGCCTCCCTGATGGGCTCTATTGCCGTGAGTGCCACTTTCAGCTGTACCACCTCGCGCGGGGTAATCCTGCCCACGGCCGCTTTGGAGATGATCCGTTCCAGATCACCAATCAGCGGCAGTTGCTGTTCAAGCATTTTCTTCAGCTCCGGGTCGCGAAAAAAATTTTCCACCCCATTCAGCCTTTCCTCAATGCGTTGGGCATCTTTCAGCGGAAACACAATCCATCGGCGCAACAGGCGCGATCCCATGGGAGAGACGGTTTTATCCAGGATGTCGAGAAGTGTTTTTCCTCCCTCATTCATGGTGGAGACAAGCTCCAGGCTGCGTACCGTGAACTTGTCGAGCCGCACGAAACGTTCTTCTTCAATACGTTTCAGTGAGACGATGTGTGCCGTATTATGATGCTGTGTGATATCGAGATAATGCAGCACCGCTCCTGATGCGATGATTCCGAGCGGCATGTTTTCCACACCGAAACCTTTCAGTCCGGAGGTCTGAAAATGAGAAAGGAGCTTGTCGCGTGCGGCATCGTCGGTAAAGATCCAGTCCTCCAGTTCAGAAAGGAGCCAGCCATTGCCGAAAGCTTCTTCCATTTTCTTCCGGTTGCCACGTTCCACGAGCAGTTCTTTCGGCGAAAAGTTGGCAAGCAGCTTGTCTATGTCATCCCTGTCGCCTTGAGAAGTCAGAAATTCTCCTGTAGATATATCAAGAAAGGAGATGCCGTACTGGTTGTTTTTGGCGATGTGCAGGGCGCCAAGAAAATTGTTTTCCTTGTGGTTGAGTACCGTGTCGTTAAAAGATACACCCGGCGTCACCAGCTCCGTGATACCCCGTTTTACCAGTTTTTTGGTCAGCTTGGGATCCTCCAGCTGGTCGCAGATGGCCACCCTTTTGCCGGCACGAACCAGTTTGGGCAGGTAGGTGTCGAGTGCATGATGCGGAAAACCGGCCAGCTCCACGAATTGTGCAGCTCCGTTTGCCCGTCGCGTCAGGGTGATTCCCAATATTTCGGATGCCACGATGGCATCGTCTGAGAAAGTTTCATAAAAATCACCCACGCGAAACAGCAGGATGGCATCGGGATGTTTTTTCTTTATCTCGATATACTGTTTCATCATTGGTGTTTCTACAATTTTTCCCACGGACTTCCTCTCTGTTTGTAATTAAGAACTCAATCTTCGCGCATGTCGGTCAGTTTATCGTGCACATTTGAATATACGTGCCAAACTTAATAAAGAAGCGAAATTACAAAAAAAACAGGACTTTCAAAAAGCGTTCATTAAACTGTGGAGTGAAAAGTGATTTTAGTGAAAGGAGAATTGTTCTGAAATAAAACTCTTTAATCATTTCCCTTTATTTTCAAATACCATGCAAAATTAAAAAATCATCCTTATATTTGCATGGACAAATATAGGTAATATGTATATTCATCGATTTCTTGAACCCGGTGTCTCCAAATCCATTCAAAGTTTTCCCGTAACAGCAGTAACGGGACCTCGTCAGTGTGGCAAGTCAACTTTGGTGAAGCATCTTTTGGACGCTTATCCTGAAAGTATCTATTTAGATCTCGAAAAGCCTTCAGACATGCGTAAACTAGACGATGCAGAATGGTTCTTCACATCACAAAAGGATAAATTAATTTGCTTGGATGAAATTCAAAGATACCCGGAGCTCTTTCCAATTATCAGAAGTCTTGTAGATGAATGGAACAGGCCCGGATGCTTTTTAATTCTTGGTTCTGCCTCACGGGATTTGCTGAAGCAAAGTTCCGAATCACTTGCCGGAAGGATTTCATACAAGCGGTTAACTCCTTTTCTTTGGAAAGAATTGGAAAACGATTATCCGCTTGAAAAGTATTTTTCAGCGGGCGCTTTTCCGCGCAGTTTACTTGCCGAAGATAGCGAGGTCTCTTTTGAATGGAGGGAAAATTTTATCACTACCTTCCTGGAAAGAGATTTATTGCAGTGGG
>DFYK01000060.1 GCA_002383605.1 Proteiniphilum sp. UBA4084
AAGGGATGAGTTTTTCCGGAAACTGATAGGGTCCGTAGTTGTTTGAACAGTTGGAAAGGACAACAGGTAATCCATAGGTATCGTGATAAGCCCGCACGAAATGATCGGATGAAGCCTTTGACGCGGAGTAGGGACTGTGGGGATCGTAGCGTGTCTCTTCCGAAAATGGCGGATCGTTGAAACCCAGGGCACCATATACCTCATCGGTGGAGACATGGTAAAACAATTTGCCATCATCGTTTCCCTTCCATGCTTCCTTGGCAGACTGCAGCAAATTCAGGGTGCCCATTACATTTGTCCTGGCAAAAGAGAAAGGGTCGGTGATCGACCGGTCCACATGACTCTCGGCAGCCAGGTGGATCACGCTGTCAATCTTCAGAGAATCGAATATCTCCCGTATGGCATCGATGTCGCAGATATCTGCCTTCACGAACCGGTAGTTGGGCTTTCCTTCCAGATCCTTCAGGTTGGACAAGTTTCCAGCATAGGTTAATTTATCGAGGTTGATGATCTCGTATTCCGGATATGTATTGACAAATAGTCGCACAACATGCGAGCCGATGAAGCCCGCACCTCCTGTAATTAATATGTGTCTCATAAAATGGGATTTTTTTTGTCTTTCTCCGATAGGATGATGTCCTGCACGGGTAGCTGCCAGTCGATGCTCAAACGGGGATCATTCCAGCGTATAGCTCCTTCATGCGTGGGGGAGTAGTAGTTGTCGCATTTATATTGAAAGATAGCCTCATCGCTCAACACCACAAATCCGTGTGCAAAGCCACGGGGTATAAAAAGTTGCAATTTATCTTCTTCGGATAGTTCCAGAGAGAAATATCTTGCAAATGTGGGGGAGTCTTTCCGGATATCGACGGCCACATCCAGCACGCGGCCTCTCACCACACGCACCAGCTTAGCCTGTTCAAAGGGAGGCATCTGAAAATGAAGTCCACGCAACACACCGTAACGTGATTTACTTTCATTATCCTGCACGAAGACAGTTTTGCATGCTTTTTCTTCGAATTCCTTCTGGGAAAAAGACTCAAAAAAATAACCCCGCTCATCCCCCAATATGTTGGGTTGAATGATCAACAGTCCCTCAATCCCGGTTTGTCTCACTTCCATATGCGATGTTTCAATTTGCTTTATTACGTTCAATCTCTTTCAGAAGGCTTTAATCTCTCCTGCCCGACTCCACCAGTTTCAACAGGTAATCACCATACTGGTTCTTTTTCATCGGAAGGGCTATTCGTCTGATATCTTCAGTTGAGATCCATCCGTTATGCCAGGCAATCTCTTCCAGGCATGATATTTTCAGTCCCTGTCTTTTTTCCAATACTTCTATAAACGTGGAAGCTTCCGATAGCGAATCGTGGGTACCTGTATCGAGCCAGGCAAAACCCCTTCCGAAACGCTGAATCTGGAGCTTGCCTTCTTTTAGGAATGCCTGGTTTACCGAAGTGATTTCCAGTTCCCCACGTGCCGATGGTTTAATCTGTTTCGCAATCTCCAGCACCCTGTTGGGGTAGAAATATAGTCCGGTCACAGCCCAATTGGACTTTGGTTCGACAGGCTTTTCCTCAATGCCCAGAACCTGGCCCGACTCATCAAATTCGGCGACTCCATACCGTTCGGGATTATTCACGTAATAGCCGAATACCGTTGCCAATCCGTTTTTTTCCGCATCCTCTACCGCCCTTTGCAGCATGGCAGGGAAGCCGTTACCATAGAAAATATTATCGCCCAGCACAAGACAGGCAGCATCATTTCCAACAAATTCTTCTCCAATGATAAATGCCTGAGCAAGACCGTCGGGGGAAGGTTGTTCGGCATAGGTAAACTGCACGCCATAGTCGGATCCGTCACCCAGTAACCGGCGAAATCCGGGCAGATCTACCGGTGTGGAGATGATAAGGATATCCCTGATACCTGCAAGCATCAATGCCGAAATGGGATAATAAATCATCGGCTTATCGAAAACGGGGAGCATTTGCTTGGATACTCCCTTGGTTATCGGATACAATCTTGTACCGGAGCCACCTGCTAGTACGATACCTTTCATAATTCAATCATTTCATGTTGTTCGGTGCTGTGCACGTGATATTTAACGCAGTAGATCAGGACGGAGACGTTTTGTACGTTCTACCGACTGTTCATGACGCCATTCTGCAATTTTCCGTTCATGACCGGAGAGAAGCACTTCCGGTACTTTCCAGCCCTTATATTCTGCCGGACGGGTATAGACGGGCGGCGCCAGCAATCCGTCCTGGAACGAATCGGAAAGCGCAGACTGTTCATCACCAATGGCGCCTGGTATCACCCTGACCACAGCGTCGGCAATCATGGCTGCAACCAACTCTCCGCCGGTGAGTACAAAATCGCCGATCGATATCTCCCGTGTGACCAGATGCTCCCTCACCCGGTAATCGATCCCCTTGTAGTGGCCGCAGAGGATAATGATATTCTGCTTCAAGGAAAGCTCATTGGCCAGAGATTGAGTAAACTGTTCGCCGTCGGGCGTCGTGAAGATCACTTCATCGTAGTCACGTTGCGATTTCAGAAGCGAGATGGCACGGTCGATCGGTTCAATCTGCATCACCATCCCTGCTTCCCCGCCAAAAGGATAATCATCTACCCGTTTGTGCTTGTCGAGGGTGTAATCACGAAGGTTGTGCAGACCGAAACTCACCAGTCCTTTCTCCTGTGCCCGTTTCAGAATGCTGTTATGAAGGGCGCCTTCTATCATTTCCGGCAAAACTGTAATAATATCAATTCTCATCCCGTATGGTTCTCGACATCAAACTTCATCAAAAGTTTTCAATATGAAAATCTCATGCCCAAATATCAATTTGTGCCAAAAATAGCAGAAAAAAGCATCAATACAAAATCAATTTCCTGTGGGCGTTGTCGTTGTTCCTTGTTGCGTGTTGCTTTCGCCCTGCATCACATCTTCGTTGCTGATGCTGCGCTGCACCTTCTTCATGGATGTTTTTAAATCGCCAAACCGATACGTTACACTGACCCGGAAATTTCGCATGGGGTTCATGAACTCGTTCTTCTGAACAAAACCTTCACCGGTGGTGGTCGAGGTGAACGCCCTGTATTTAGAGAATAGATTCTGGATGTTGAGAGCCAGATCCAATTTTTTATCAAGGAGACTTTTTTGTAAGCTAAACGAATAGAAGTAGAATGCCGATTGTTTGGTCTGCAACTGAATCCGGTTCATAAATGTTCCTCCGTTTGCTCCCACCCTGAAATCTTTGGGAAAGGTGAAAGTAAGACCACCAAATGCACGACCTGAGAAACCGCTATTTTTCAATTGACTGTTTTCATTGCTTTGTATATCGGTATAATTGATACCTCCGTTGAGGTAGGTGCGGATCATCTGGGTGGGTGTCCAACTCACATACACGTTCGTACCCACTGTCTGGTTACGTCCTATGTTGGCATAGGTGTTGTGGGTCACACCATCCTGAATAAAGCTGTAACTGGTGACCGCATTTTTGGCGAAAGCATAACTGAGTGTGGCATTAAAGTTTAACTTTTGGGAGAAGGAGCCGTAGTTTATATTGAAGTTGTGCTGCTGCTCTGCATCGAGCCTGGGATTTCCATAGCTGATGTTATTGGGATCCACATCGTTGATATAGGGATTCAGATACCATATCCCGGGACGGGAGATGCGCATGTTGTAGCCTCCCCGCAGCGTCTGTGTCATTCCAAGCTGATAGGACAATGTGACGGAGGGAACCAGATCGAAGAAGCTGGTTTGCACGATGGTATCCAGATCGCTGCTCATAAAGTGAATTTCCTGCTCTGTATTCTCGGCGCGCAGTCCCAGCTTCATTCCCATTTTTCCGGCTTTGTATCCGTAGCCGGCGTAACCGGAGGTGATATTCTGGGTATGATCCAAATCGTTCTTTCTACCCGGATCGGGCTTCCAGGTGTTATCATTTACATCGAAGAAGGTATGGTCGGCCACACTTGCGTTATCCCTGTAAATATATTTTAATCCGGCTTCCACGTTGTGCTTCCCATTCAATGGATTCACGTAGTCCACCTGTCCGGTATGCTCGCTTCCGCCGGCATCGTTGGCACTCTTGATCCGATGTCCGTTGGGATAATAAAATGATCCGGTCACCTGATCATAAGAACTCTCATATTCACTGTCGTTGGGGTTGTTCTCAAACCGGTAGGAAGCGGTAAGCATCTCACCCTTCTTTTTGAAACTGCGCTGATAGTCGGCCGAAAGATTCATCCCGCCAAACTGGCTCATACTCTCGCTGCGGGTATTGTAAGAATAGGGGCGTGCTCCCACGGAACGTGCATCCTGCAGGTTCAACGAATTGAATTTTCCTCCAAAGCGGGAGGCGGACAGGTTGAAGAGATTTACCGTATCGGGCTCAAAGCTCATGGATCCATTCAGAAAAAGACCCCCTCCATCACTTTTGTTGGTGCCATTCAGGGTAAGTGTATTGCTGGGATTGGGAGCCGTTTCGTCGCGCATGAAGTTGGATTCCGACTCGGGGCGGGCATGATGAAAATAGCCTGCATTACCAGTAAAACCAAACTTGCCGTATTTTGTAGCCAGATAGGCATTGCCTCCATAGCCGCCGAAATCATCGGCATTGGCTCCCACTGAACCAGAATAGCCATCGTCGGCCTGTTTATCTGTGACGATGTTGATGATACCCCCAATACCCTCGGCATCATATTTTGCTCCGGGATCGGTGATTACCTCAATATCCTTTACACTGTTTGCAGGCATACTTTTCAACACCTGTGAAGGATTGCCGGAAATCATGTTGGAGGGTTTTCCGTTGAGGTATATTTTGAAATTTGAAGATCCTTTCAGTTGTATTTCTTCTTCGCCATCCACAGTAACCAGTGGCACCTTTCTCAGCAGATCCAGCACATTGGATGTGGATGATTCGGGATCGTCTTTGGCACTGTAAGTCAGCTTATCGATCTCCACTTTTACCAGTGGCCGCTGCGCAGTGACTTTCAACTCATCCAGTTCTGTAGCTCCTTCTGTCAGTAAGATTTCTCCCAGCTCCAGCTGATTTTGTGAAGAAGTGACATCAACTGCCTTCGTCAGTTCATTCATTCCGACAAATTGAAAGAGAAAGAGGTATTTTCCGGGAGTTAATGTGGTAGAGAAAGATCCATCTTCCCTGGTGGCAAATTTTTTCAGGCTGTTTGCGGGAGTGGCTTCACGGGAAACCGAAATCGTGGCATAGGGAAGCGGATCGTGGTCGGATGCAGAAACCAGCTTACCATTAACAAACACGTTTTGTGCAGTCAAACTGAGTGATAATAGAAAAAATAATAAAATGAATGTTTGTTTCATTGTGGTCTTAAATAAAATTTGTGCATTGAAGCGCTAAAAGTAAATATAAATTTGACTTATTTTTTGAATAACGCCTTGATTACATTTATTTAACAAAAAAAAGACAGCTGCGACTATTTTAAACGCCCACTTTTCTTGAGAGCCTGATCCAGTATCCATTGTATCTGACCATTCACACTGCGAAATTCATCAGCAGCCCATTTTTCAATGGCATTCATTGTTTCCGCATCCAGCCGCAGCGCAAAATTTTTTGTTGTCTTTTCTTTTTTCGCCATGGTTCGTTCGTTCAAGCTATTCTGCCAAGTTTAATCAATACCCTCTTCAGTTCATCAGGTTGTTGTGTTCCAATCAATATTTTTTTTCCATCTTTTAGCTCAAGCTGTAATCCTGTTTTTCCTCCAATCGTATAAGCAATGCTTCGACTGAAATGTAGTATCTTTCCCGTGAAGTGCCATCGGGACAATCGCAGTCCCCGACCACCAAATTCACGAAAAGGATGATAATCTCTCACGTAAACATGGCTGATGTTGCTCCAGGCATAAAACCGATATTTAAAATGGTAGGGTGAATACTTTACAAAGACACCTTCATGATTGATGTATGTCTGAAGATTGCCTGAAAGAACCAGCAGGGAGATAAAAAGGATAGCAACAGCTGTAACGATCAGACCTGCATTGCCCATTGGGTTGTTTCCAAAAGCCCGGTCAAATCCGATTTGAAGGACACACCCGATAATAAAAATAAGGTTTACACCGATCATCACCAACCATGTCCACCACTTTTCACGTTGCTTCTCATAATAATATACACCCATATTTTTCATGTGCCTGTCAGTTTGTTTTTTTACATCTTACTGATACAGAGATCCTGTGTTCAATACGGGTTGTGCCGATTCATCGGCGCAAAGCACCACCAGCAAGTTGCTCACCATGGCCGCTTTTTTATCAATATCCAAATCTACAATATTTTCATCCTCAATTTTCTCGAGAGCCATTTTTACCATGGTTACAGCACCTTCTACAATCTTTTCACGTGCGGAGATAATGGCTTCTGCCTGCTGGCGACGCAACATCACTGCCGCAATCTCAGGCGCATAAGCCAAATAATTGATGCGTGCCTCCACGATCTCGATACCGGCCATATCGAGGCGGTCATTCAATGCGAGCAGCATATTCTCATTGATTTCTTCCCCACCGGAGCGCAATGTTATCTCCTGATCAGAAACCACATTGTTGTCATAAGCATATTGACCTGCGACCTGACGGAGAGCGGCATCGCTCTGCACAGCCACAAAATTTTCAAATGCACCCATCTGCTTGCTCACCATATTTACTGCAGATCCGGGAACTCCGGTCGCTGCGGCCATGGTTTGTGCATCGATTTCAAACATTGCCTTGTAGGTATCCTTTAGCTTCCAGACCAACACCAGGCCTATCAGAACCGGATTCCCCACTTTATCGTTCACTTTAATGGGCTCGACATTCAAGTTGCGGGCACGCATCGATAATTTTTTTTTGGTGATAAAAGGATTGACCCAAAAGAATCCGGTCTCCTTGAGCACCCCTTTATATTTACCAAAAAAAATCATCACAATCGCTTCATTCGGCTCCAGCTTGGTGAATCCAACCAACATAATAATCCAAAAAACGATCAAGGCAGAGCCTGCCACAATCCCCCAAACCCCCAGAAAGAAAAGCCATACATCCACAGCGAGCAGGGCAAAAACCAGAAATAGCATTGCAAACCCATTGGCTTTGAAACCTTTAAAATTGAATTCTTTCGTCTCCATAAAATGATATTTAAAATGATATTATTTTAATATCACAAATATATTACATGTTTTTTAATTTGCAAAATATCTGTTGATTTTTTTAAAAAAAAAGCTGTTTTTTATTCCATGAATGAATCTGCTCATTTGCACCTCTTGCAATATAATTTTAAGTCATCCCATCTTTTGCTTATTTTTGCAAAAAAAATTATGATAAATATTCTGCTTTGTATCATGGCAGGTATTGCGGTGGGGTATCTCGCCAGGAAGTGCACTGTTGTGAAATATACCGGCTCTCTGTTAAGTGTGACGATTGTGCTTTTGCTCTTCTTCCTGGGCTTGTCCGTCGGCAGCAACGAGCAGGTTGTAAACAATTTCACCTCTATCGGGCTGGATGCCTTCCTGCTCACTGTGGGCGGCACACTGGGAAGTTTGTTCTGTGCAAGATGGGTATATAAAAAGTTCTTTTAATCCATATGAAACAATCCTTTCTATACCTTCTCATCTTTGTTGTTGGTGTTATACTGGCATTATCAGGAATAATACCGGGCGTGTTACTTAACGCCAACATTGCTACCTGGGTACTTTACGCTTTGCTTTTTTTGGTGGGCATACAAATTGGCGCCGGCAAGAATATGTTTGCCGCGTTGAAACGCTTCGGCTGGAAGGTATTAATGATACCGCTGGCGACTACGGTAGGCACTTTTGCCGGTGTTGCCCTGATAAGTGTGATCATACCAGGGAGGAGCCTGACCGATTGTCTGAGCGTGGGAGCCGGCTTCGCCTACTATTCACTGTCGAGCATACTCATCACCGAATTCAAGGGAGCGGAACTGGGAACAGTGGCATTGCTTGCCAATATCATAAGAGAGTTCAGTGTGCTTATACTTGGTCCCTGGATGGTAAAATATTTCGGTAAACTGGCGCCCATCACGGCAGGAGGAGCCACCACCATGGATACCACCCTGCCTGTGATTACCAAATATGCAGGTCCGGAATTCGTCGTCATCGCTCTTTTCCACGGGATGATCATCGATTTCTCCGTACCGTTATGGGTGAGTTTCTTTATCAGTTTGTGATGTGAAACAATAAACAAACTGCTGCCTGAAACGTTAGATACAAAGAAAATTGCATTCACATACAATAAAATTTGCGCGTTGCATTTTAAACAGCCCCATCAACATCATAAGATTTTGCCACAGGAACTCCTCTTTATTACGCTTCCTCTCTTATTCCTCACGGCTTATATTTATACGGCAGTAAGGTTACAGAGAATACTGCCCCACACGATGGGGCTTCGGATTGTACTGATTCTCCTGTTTGTATTGGGAATTGCGGGTATGATCCTGTTTTTCACTGCCGGCCAGAAAATGCCGATCGCCCTTGCGGGAGGACTATACCGGTTTAGTACCTCCTGGCTGATTGCATTCTTATACCTGTTTATTTTCGTCATGCTCATCGATATTTTCCGATTGTTGAATGTCGCTTTTCACCTTATCGACAGGGAAACGATTCACGTTATTTTCAGCAATAACATCGCCACATCGATTACGGTTTTCGGATTGGTGGCGCTGTTGCTGCTTCTGGGAAATATTCGCTACCACCACAAAGAAAGAGAACCGATAGAGATTGTCACCCATAAGATAGAAAAGCCTGTACGGATTGTAGGCATCAGCGATCTGCATATAGGATATACTATTTCAGCCCGGGAGGTAGCAAAATGGGTGAAGCTGATCAACGCGGAGAAACCCGATATGGTAATCATCGCCGGCGACATCATTGACAATCATTTGCGGGTGGTCATGAAGGATTCCGTGGAGGCGGTTCTGCAGCAGATCGATGCCCCCATGGGTGTTTACTCCTGCACAGGCAACCACGATCTGCTGTTTGCCGTGAAAGAGGATGCAGGGTTCTACAAGCGTTCAGGAATTACCCTCCTGCGGGACTCATCGTTCACCCTCGATGGGATCACCCTGATTGGCCGCGATGATTACACCAACCGAAGAAGGGAACCTCTGCAAAGTATAATGGAACAGGTAGATCGATCCGGTTTCACCCTGTTGCTGGAACATCAACCGCATCATCTCGATGAAACGGTAGAAAATGAAATCGATTTTCAATTCTCGGGACATACCCACCGTGGACAGGTCTTTCCCGCATCACTGATCGCCGATAGACTGTTTGAGCTCTCTCACGGTTACATGCAAAAAGAAAAAACGCACTTTTATGTGTCGAGTGGAATTGGGATATGGGGAGGAAAGTTCCGAATCGGTACCCGGTCGGAATATCTGGTGTTGGATCTGAAACCTGCAAACTAAGATATATGCGCGCACTCATCAATGCTTTTATAGTTCACGTCACACTCAACATTCTGGTCTTCCTGAAAGGATGGTATACCTTTGATGAAAAAAAATGGGCACGCATCCTACTGGTTGTAATTTTCGGAACGGAGTTGGTTGTTTATTCTATTGGGTTGATTTTTTATCAAGCCATTCCCGATGCCATCACCCAGTTTATCCGGGTGATGGGCACCAGCTGGATGCTTTTTCTACTTTATGCGGGTGGCCTGTGGCTCATTATCGATCTGATCTATATTATTTCAAGAAGAATGCAACGCAAATCATGGCGTTTCAAAGATCAGTCCCGAAAATATAAAACCATCACTTTTCTGCTTCCCATTGTGGTGGTATCGGGCGTGATGGCCCACGGGCATTACAAGTTCCTGCACCCGGTGGTGCAGCAGGCACCCATCACCGTGCACAAGCAGGCAGGAGACTTTGATTCACTGCGTATTGCAATGATAGGTGACCTCCACATGGGATGGATGATCAACAGGAAACATACGAAGCGGTTCGTCGATCTGATCATGGCACAAAAGCCCGATTTGATTCTCTTTGTGGGTGACATCATCGATTCCCAAATTGAGCCGATTCTGGAAGAGCGGATGGATGAAGAATTGTCGAGGCTACATGCTCCCCTTGGCGTGTACTCCTGCACCGGCAACCACGAGTATCGATACGATGCCGAGGAGAAAATCCAACTCTTAAATGATGCCGGAATCATCATATTGCGCGATTCGGCGGTTTTAATTGACAGTGCTTTTTATGTGGTGGGACGTGAAGACAAGGTCATTCTCAACCGAAAATCCACCAAAAATCTTTTTTCTGCGCAGGGTATTGATCTCACCAAGCCGGTGATTGTACTGAATCACACACCGGACGATTTGGATGAAGAGGTGGAAGCCGGAGCCGATATTGCGTTGTACGGACATACACACCACGGCCAGGCCTTTCCGGGCAACATTGCTACACAAATTGTTTTTGAAGTGGCGCATGGCTACAAGAAGAAGGGAAACACACACATATATGTTACTTCCGGCATCGGACTTGTAGGACCACAATACCGCATAGGCACCCTGTCGGAGATGGTGATGATGACAGTGAAATTCAGAGATAGTCGACCGTCTTTTCAAGATGCACCGAATGGGAACCTTTCAGTAAGATATAATATCCCGTGACGGGTTCCTCATGCAACGATTTTATCAGCGCCTCCACATCCTCAAAAAAATGATAGGATGAACTGGCAGGTATCATTTCCCTGAAGATGTTCCCTACCAGATAAACCCCGGCGTAGGATTGTTCCCGGAGAAATTCGATCAACCTTTGATGTTCATCCCTGCTGATCTCACCCAACTCCTTCATCTCACCAAGGATGACCATTTTTGGTAATGAAGCGGGGATCGAAGTAAAAAATTCAAGCGAGGTTTTCATGCTGGTGGGGTTGGCATTGTACGCATCAATAATCAGGTCGTTCCTCTCGGTACGCTTGAACTGAGACCGGTGGTTTTGTGGCTCATATTCCTCCAATGCTGCACTGATACGTTCGGCGTTAATTCCGAAGTATTTGGATACAGCCACTGCAGCAATCGCGTTATCAAAATTATACTCACCAACAAGACTGGTTTTCACACGGTAAGAGCTATCGAAGAAACTCCAGTCGAATTCCAGAAAAGGAGTCGCATCGGCAATAGCTCCGGAAGCAAAAAGTGTAGGATCATTTTTTCCATACAGGATACGATCCATTCCTTCCGACAATTCATACAAAATCTGATTGTCTTTATTCACAAAGACCTTTCCATCATTTTCACGAATGAAACCGTACAGCTCTCCTTTTGTTTTAATCACATTCTCAAAGGAACCGAATCCTTCGAGGTGGGCTTTGCCCACGTTGGTGATAAGGCCATAATTGGGTTCGGCAATCTCGCATAGTTCTCTGATATCGCCCGGATGACTGGCCCCCATTTCAATCACGCCAATTTCATGTGATTTATTCATCGACAGCAAGGTTAGCGGTACGCCGATGTGGTTGTTGAAATTTCCCTGGGTATAAGCCACCTTAAACTCACGTGAAAGGGCAATGGCAATCAGTTCTTTGGTAGTTGTCTTACCGTTCGTACCTGTGATGCCAATGATGGGAATCTTTAACTTACGGCGATGAAAGTTGGCAAGCTTCTGCAGGGTAACAAGCACGTTGTCCACGACAATAATGCGATCATCAGCGGGTTCATTTCCGAAGCGTTCGTCCACCACGGCATACGCACATCCAGCTTCGAGTGCTTTTTCGGCAAACAGGTTGCCATTGAATCTTTCTCCCTTGAGTGCAAAGAAAATAGACCCTCTGGAACACATGCGTGAGTCGGTTGTCACAGAAGGGTATTTCCGAAAAAGCGCGTAAAGATCTGCTGTCTCCATATTGAGATATACTTAAAGTTCATTTCTTGTCCACTCATCACGAGTTAAAGACCCAGCTTTTGTGCTATCCCGGTAGGAATTGCGTCTTTGTGCAACACAATGCTGAGTGTCTTATAGCGCACAAATGAGTCGGAAGCATACCAATGTCCTTTATAGGATCCGGTTTCACCCCATGAGTTTTTTACCATATAAAATTTCTTTCCACGCTGATCTTTAGAAATCCCGTAAATCTGCATGCCATGGTCATCTGTCGTAGCATAATTATCGAACGCAGATTGTCGCATTTCCTGAGTAATCTGTTTTTCGGCAAGTACTTCATTCCCAATCCGTGCCCTGAGGCTTGCATCCCGTTCACGACTCGATAGCCCAAGCCATCTGGCTTCGTCAGACCCCGCATTTTCGGTGGATAACTCATCCGGAACAATGGCAATCCCATCACGTGAAAAACCGGTCTCACTCACATCGGAAGCCCAGGCGATGGTATATCCGTTCAAGATGGCATATTCCATTACCTCCATCAGTTCATCAACCGGCAGGTTATAGGAAGGTGCCCAGCGCCAGTTATCAGGCACTTCAATGGCAAACGACTTATAAAAGGGATGGTGGGTGAAAGAGGTGAGTGAAATATAATCATCCTGTCTCAGTCCCAAAGATTCGGCAAATGAATGAGGCGTATATTCTTTACCCTCATAGGTGAATGTTTCCGGCACACTGCCCAGATAGGTATCCAGTACGCTTGAAAAACCTTCATACCAGACAGGCGAAAGACTTCGTGCACCAATAATCCCATCCATATATCCTTTTAGCACCTTGTCAAGTTCACCGTGATCATGTCGTTCACTTCCGTAATTAAGCCCGGAGTAAGCACCCTCGGGTATGATTCCGAACGTATCGAGCGTCTCCACCACGTCGGCGAAAGAGCCGCCGGCAGCAAAATTCAGACTGCCGTGGAGGCGTGCATACTTTTGCGCTTTGTCTTCATAGTTTCTGCGCACGATGTACATCTCTGAAAGGTCGAACTCGCCTTTTCCCATGCGGATGAGCTCCGATTCCAGCATACCTACCCCCGAAAAACTCCAGCAGGTACCCGTGCTGGCCTGATTTTTAACTGCAGTAATCGGGTTTTCCCTGATCACTGAAAATTCATAGCCGCTTTGTGCGAATGTAGCAACGGCTGTGAGCCATGCAATAATAATAAATCCTTTCATTTGAAACTTATTCTTGTTATGTTATTCAAATTTACTTTGTAAATTTATATGTTTGTATAAAATACAAATATGGGAAACAAAAATACATAAATGTTTTGTACATATACAAAGATCCATAAAAATTGAGGGTGACACTTCACTTGATTTCACCCCGAACCGCTTAGGCTTTTTGAAGAATGATATTGTAAAAAAAAAATGGATTACAGAGATACCGTGTTCCTTTTGGTGGCTGAGCAGCGAAGTTTTTCTAAGGCTGCAGAGGCCCTGCGCATTAGTCAGCCAGCAGTCTCCCGGCATATTAAAGAGATGGAACTACGCTACGATGCCAGTCTGTTTGAACGGAAAGGCAACCGCATCTATCTCACCGCGGCGGGGGAGAAGGTATATCATGCACTCAGGGAGATAGCACAGCACTACCGCAACCTCAATTTTGAAATGGGAGAAATGCACAGTGTACAGTCGGGTGAAATCATTATTGGTGCCAGTTCCACCATCGCCCAGTACGTGATTCCCCGGGTGATGGCTTCCTTTTACAAACGCTATTCACACATCCAGCTACACCTGATGAACGGCAATTCGTCTGAAATGGAGCAGCTGTTGCTGGACAACAGAGTGGATCTGGCGTTAGTGGAAAATCTCTCCTCACAGGGAGGAATCCGTTACCGTGACTTCCTGCACGACGAGCTGATCGTGGTGACAGGTAAAAACAGTCTTTATGCAGGACGCGGTACAATTGAAAAAGAGGATTTGCAGCAAATACCGCTGGTGTTGCGGGAAGAGGGTTCGGGTACCCTGGAAGTGATACGTCAACTTTTCGCCGGACACCAGATTCCATTCGAGGACCTCAACACCCCAATTCACCTAGGAAGCACTGAATCGATTAAGAACTTCCTGCTCGATTTCAATGGGCTGGCCATCATCTCCGAGAAAGCAATTCAGAACGAATTGTACCTCAAAACGCTTGTCAAGCTCCAGGTAACCGGCGTTACTTTTCCCCGTAAATTTCGCATCGCACAAAAGATCGGACACAACAGCAGACTGACAGATCGGTTTGTACAATACCTGTTGAATTACACGTTTTAAAACATACGATATTAACAGCTACTTTAACATAACCTCATGTTATTATATATAACTATTTTGTATTTGCAAATATTATATCATGGTGCTACTTTTGTATCCAAAAAAGAATGGAAGAAGTTAAAGTGAACAGGATTTACATGTCAGACAGAAAAGAAATCATACATAACCGTTTATATGCTGTTCTGATAATTCTCTGTTTTTTACCGTTTATGTCGCCGGCAATTGCCCTCTTTTCCGGATTAATTTTCTCGCTGCTCGGCATCAGGCATGCTACGTTTCATCGCTATACCTCACAGGTATTGCAATTCTCCATTGTGCTAATGGGATTCGGGATGAATCTGGGCGAAGTGATCATTGCCTCAAAAACCGGATTTGTAATCACAGCCCTCTCTGTGATTACGGTGATGCTACTCGGCATTCTGTTGGGTAAACTGTTCAAAGTGGAGAAGAACATCACCCTGCTGATCGCATCCGGCACGGCCATCTGCGGGGGGAGTGCCATCGCAGCGATAGCACCAATACTACGCAGCAAGAGCCACCAGAATTCATTCGCACTCATTGTCGTATTCGTGCTCAACGCCATTGCCCTTTTCCTTTTCCCTTTTGTTGGCCGCAAGCTGGGACTGAGCCAGGAGCTATTCGGTAACTGGGCTGCCATTGCGATACATGACACCAGCTCGGTGGTGGGTGCGGGGGCAGAATACGGAGAAAAGGCACTGCAGGTGGCCACCACGGTCAAACTGATTCGGGCGTTATGGATCATCCCGTTGTCATTGGTGATTGCCTTTTTCCAGAAGAACGAAGACGGGAGATCGGTGAAATTTCCCTGGTTCATTCTCTTTTTTCTCTTTGCGATTCTCTTTGCCAATTTCTTCCCCGAACTGTATTCCAGTTACGATCATTTCAGCTGGCTGGGCAAAAGAGGGTTGGTGATTGCCCTCTTCCTGATCGGGTCGAATATCACCCTGGGTGAAATCAAAAGGTCGGGCCCCCGCAGCTTTGCCCTTGGCATCACCCTGTGGGTGGTAACTGCTGTCGGCTCCCTGTTTTTTTTGATGCGGTAGAGAACTTTGTACAAATTGGAAGATTCGTCACGTATTTTGCCACACTATTTCTCTAAAAAGTCAAAAATAGATATCTTTGTATCCTTACAGAAACAATGAAGATGGATGATCTGACCCCAAAAAAGAAAAAGAGCCGGAGGTACCTCAAATGGTTTCTCGGCATACTGATTGTGGCACTCGGAATTTTTGTCTACGTGCGTTACTACTATGTATTTGGTACTGGCGTAAAATCGGGTGAACTAAATTATCTTGTATACAAAGGTGTTGTCTTTAAGACTTATGAAGGAAAGCTGATACAATCGGGCTTTCGTGCCGACAAACCGGGTGGATTGCAGTCGAATCAATTTGACTTCTCGGTTGAGGACGAGAAGATTGCAAAACAGTTGATGGTATCGGGAGGCAAGATGGTACAATTACACTACAAAGAATACTTCGCCACCCTGCCCTGGCGTGGTTACACCAAATTTGTGGTGGACAGCATTGTATCAATCGAAGAGATGAGTATAAACCCTTCCATGGAGGAGGAGCTTACTCCCTACATACTGGAATCTATGTGAAAGCTAAAGAATGGCTCAGAAAAAATTCTATGTAGTCTGGCAGGGTGTAAAGCCGGGTATTTATACCTCCTGGGAGGAGTGTAAAAAGCAAGTGTCGGGATTCGAAAATGCCCGGTACAAATCATTCCCCACCCGGGAGGAAGCAGAACGGGCATTCCTTGATAATCCATGGAAGCATTTAAACACAAAAAAGGGGATTCGCAGCGCAGTATCCTTGCCGAACACCGGAATAATAAAGGAAAGCCTGGCTGTGGATGCTGCCTGCAGCGGTAATCCGGGACTTTTGGAATATCGGGGAGTCTATGTAGCGGAAAACAAGGAGGTTTTTCATGTTGGCCCCCTTGAGGAAGGCACAAACAACATTGGCGAGTTCCTGGCCATTGTACATGCACTGGCATTGCTGAAGAAGCATCAGCAAAACACGCCCATTTATTCCGACAGCGTAAATGCCATCAAATGGGTTGCAAAAAAGAAATGCAACACCAAACTGGAACAGTCCGAGAGAAACAAACCCCTCTTTGAACTGATTGCCCGTGCCGAAATGTGGCTTCAAAATAACAGTTATCAAAATCCGATCCTCAAATGGGAAACAAAACAATGGGGAGAGATACCCGCCGATTTCGGGCGCAAATAATCTCCCTCACATATTTCTTATCCCATTTTTTTTCTTTAAAAGAAACATTTGATTCCAAAAACAATTATCTTTGCCGGAGTAATTGCTTTCGGAGGAATGCTTTTATCTATGAATGAAGGAGAATGCTGCAGGTTTACAAAAGATGAACGTGTCACAGGTGAAAAAAGGATAGAAACTCTCTTTACCAGGGGGTGTTCCTTTATGGCATATCCCTTCAGGGTAGTATTTCTGGAGACAGCGCATCCCCACACCAGGCCACTGTCGGTATTAATTAGCATCCCAAAAAAAAGGCTGCGGTCTGCCGTGGATCGCAACAGGATGAAACGACTCGCACGGGAGGCTTATCGATTGAATAAACATCTTTTTGATGGGGTACTCTCCGGGGAAAAAGCTCATATCGACGTTGCTTTCATTTACGTGAAAGATGCATTGAGCGAGTTTGCAGAGGTAGAGAAGGGTATGCGTAAAGCACTGAGCACATTGAAAGTACAGATTGGAGGAGAAAAATGTTGAAAGCAATCAAGCATCTGTTGACATGGATTTTACTCCTTCCGGTCTATTTCTACCGGGGTGTCATATCTCCGCTCACGCCGCCCAGTTGCCGGTATACGCCTACCTGTTCCCAATATACGATAGAAGCATTGAAAAGACATGGACCTTTCAGAGGTTCCTACTTATCGGCCAAGCGCATTTTAAGTTGTAATCCTTGGGGAGGATCGGGTTATGATCCTGTCCCGGAGGCTAAGCGCAAGGAAGACAAACCGAAGGCAGAGGACAATTAATGTATGGAATTTTACGACCTGCACACCCACCAGATTTTTCTCGAAGAAAACGATGACCCTTATCACTCGTGTATCTTCGATGTATACCCACTTGAATTTGAAGTAGCCAAGGATTCTTACCATCGTCATGCCTTTTCCTGCGGCATCCACCCCTGGTATTCGGAGGATAGTGATACCCAGATGGTTTACCTAAACGAGATTGCCTCCAACCCGCGCATCGTTGCCATTGGGGAGACTGGTCTCGACAAGCTTAAAGGGCCCTCATTTGAGATGCAGATACCTGTTTTCAAAAAACACATCGAACTATCCGAGAAACTGGGAAAGCCAGTGATCATTCACTGTGTGAAAGCATGGGAGGAGCTTATTCAGATAAAAAAAGAAACCAAGCCCACCCGTCCGTGGATCATACATGGTTACCGGGGTAAGCCGGAACTTACCCGACGGCTTCTGCACGAAGGATTTCTTTTTTCCATCGGCGACCAGATTAATGTAGACTCCATGCAGCTAATTCCTGTCGATGCGTTGTTTTGTGAGACCGATGAGGATGAAATGTCGATCAGGGAGGTCTATCGCCAAACCTCGCAGGCAGTAAATATGGATATAGAAGCATTTGCCGACAGCGTTGCGGCGAACATACGGAGGGTATTTCCTACTGTACACCCCCCCAAGCCATTCTATCCGAAAGAAGTGGAAGAAGAAACCTGAGGCTTCAGTGATGATTTTTGTGATTTTCCCGGAGAAAAGCCTCCAGTGCAGCCGCCATTGAAGGGAAGTCGGGCTGCGGCGCCTCGCAGTCGAGACGCAGTCCCATCTCTTCTACTGTTCTGGCTGTGGAAGTACCAAAACAGCCAATGGCCATGTCTTCCTGTTTAAAATCGGGGAAATTGGTGAACAAAGACTGAATGCCCAATGGACTAAAAAAGATGATCATGTCATAATCAAGCTTCTCTCCTTCTTCGAAATTGTTGCTCACCGTTCTGTACATCACACTCTTGGTGTAATTGAGCTTCTTCTCATCGAGGAAATGGGTCACTTCATCGTTGTGCTCTTCAGGAACAGGGAAAAGAAACTTTTCTTTTGCATGCTTCGTAAAAGCATTATTCAATCCGTCGATTTTTCCGGTCTGGCTGAAAAAAATCTTCCTTTTCCGGTAAACAATATATTTTTGCAGGTACAATGCCACCGCTTCCGAAATACAGAAATACTTCATCGTCTCGGGAATTGTAACCTTCAGTTCTTCACAGATTGAAAAAAAATTATCTACAGCCGTCCTTGCAGTAAAGATCACTGCGGTAAAATCCAGAATAGTTATCCGTTGTTGGCGAAATTCTCTTATTGGTACTCTTTCCACCTTGATAAACGGGTAGAAATGTATATCGACATGAAACTTTTCAGCAATATCGTAATAGGGCGATTTTTCGCTGCCGGGCCTGGGCTGAGAAATCAGAATCTTCTTTACTTTCCGAACGTTCATATTAAAATATTTCCTGCCAAACTAATGAATAATAGTACGCCCTTATAGTACAACAAATAGGGTGCAATTTCAGTTCCGCAAAGATACGCAAAAAAATAAAAACCTCCGACTTTATTTTTAACAAAAATATTTAATAACCCAAGGACAATGACAAGGCGACTTATAATAAAAATGAACACAAAGAGGATAAGGATAATATTTCGCAATTCGGGCATAAAAACATACAACAGGGCGGGCAAAAAAAGGAGAATTCCCAAGAGTTCCAACAACCGGTAATAATGGCTTATCCAGCGCTTCATCTGTTGCGTCATAAAAAAGACAGCAATGGTGCGGTACATGAACAGTTTTAACAATACCATCACCGAAGGGATCAGCAGCAGACCGGCAAAAGAGAGCAAATATCCTTTTGTTGAAAGTGATGCGATCCCTTTATCCCACAGAAAGGTAAAAAAAATGATCGCACTGATTAGTATTGCCTGTATCACCAGAAAAAACTCACCCCAGACCTCAGTTGTCGTCACCTGCCCTTTAAAGGCAATAGGCTGATGCTTTCTGACAAATAAGGTTTGTCTGAAATTTTCGACAAAAACAATCCCTTCCTTTCTAAAGACAAGGGAGAAGACAAAGAAACAAGAGACAAAAAGAAGAAAAAAAAGACTGTTTATCCAAAGGGAATATGGCAATTCCATGCCGGTATTCCCGACAGAAAAAGAATTCAGTTTTGACAGGAAAACCGAATCAACTGAAAACAAAACTTGCTGTGGGTCGGTAGGGAGAAATTCATACCGACCAAGATTCATATCCAATGAATCAGTATGAAGCGGAAGCTGTTCATCCTTAAGGTAGAACGGCGTTTCCTGCAGGGTATCGGGGATAAACAGGGGCACTTTAATCTTGTATTTTGTCTACGTGCAACAAATTTACAATACTTTTTGCTGATCCAATGTACCCGAGGTCATCCAATGAGAAGAATTCGCAAGAAGGGCAATAACATCCTCGGGAGTAGATGCGACAATCCACATATTCCGATCAACCGTTTTCAGGAAATTCTCCTCAATCATTTGGTCGAAAAAAGAGAGCAAAGGCCTGTAATAGTCATTGGTGTTGAGAATAATAACAGGGTTGTTGTAAAGTCCCAACTGTTTCCAGGTGATAATTTCGGCAAGTTCCTCCAAAGTTCCCACACCTCCGGGAAGAGCGACTACTGCGTCGGCTGCCCGGGCCATATATTCTTTTCTTTCGTGAATGGTTTGGGTTATGATTGTTTCATTTAACTGCTCGTGGCACCATCCCGCATCGACCATAAACCGGGGGATAATTCCTTTTACCATTCCACCATGACGAATGACGGAATCGTTTAAAGCTCCCATCAACCCCTGTTTTCCGGCGCCATTGATACAGATGATGCGCTTCTCTGCGAGGAGCTCCCCCAAACGCTCTGCTGCTTCGAAATAGCTTTTATCGACCAGCGAGCTTGAGGCACAGTAAACTACCACGGCACGTTGTGTCTCGTTCATCCTATGTTTATAAGCCGAATTCTTTCTTTATTTTCTCTACATAGTCCAGCTTCTCCCAGGTAAACAGTTCTACCTCCATTGCTACCGGCTCGGGCATGTAGCGTGAGTTGAACAATTTCTTCACCTTGCGTGGCTCACGCCCCATATGACCGTAGGATGCAGTTTCAAAATAGATGGGATTACGCAGTTTCAGTCGTTGCTCAATGGCTTTGGGACGTAAGTCGAACAACAGACGGATCTTTTCGGCAATCTCGGCATCGGTGATATTCACGTTACTTTTACCGTAAGTATCCACGTAAATGCTCATCGGCTCAGCGATACCGATGGCGTAAGATAGCTGAATCAGCACCTCCGAAGCTACACCGGCAGCCACCATATTTTTGGCAATATGACGTGCCGCATAGGCTGCAGAACGATCTACCTTCGAGGGATCTTTTCCGGAAAAAGCACCTCCTCCATGCGCTGCTTTTCCGCCGTAAGTATCTACGATAATCTTGCGGCCAGTCAGTCCGGTATCACCGTGCGGACCGCCAATCACAAATTTGCCGGTAGGATTTACATAGTATTTGATTTCTTTCTCAAAAAGTTTGTGAATATCTTTTCTACGTTTATACTGCGCCTGTACACGGGGAATAAGGATCGTGCGTACGTCTGTTTCTATGCGGGAACGCATCTTTTCATCCGCCTCAAGAGCAGCTTCCCTGCTGTTTTGCCGTGGCGTCTCAAATTCATCGTGCTGAGTGGAAATCACAATGGTGTCTATCCGAAGCGGGGTACCATCTTCTGCATATTCCACCGTAACCTGTGATTTTGCGTCGGGACGGAGATAAGGCATCAGGTCGGATTCATTTTTACGAATATTTGCCAGTTCCAGCAATAAGGCATGGCTCAGATCGAGCGACAATGGCATGAAGTTATCGGTCTCATCGGTCGCATAGCCAAACATCATTCCCTGATCACCGGCACCCTGATCCATGGGATCGGCCTTCTGATCCACACCGCGGTTTATATCATCCGATTGCTCGTGAATGCTGGAAAAGACTCCACAGGATTGTGCTTCGAAACGATATTCACTTTTGGTATATCCTATTTTAGCGATCACATCGCGCGCCACTTCGGCCACATCCACATAGGTGTTGGATTTCACTTCACCAGCCAGGACCACCTGCCCAGTAGTAACCAGTGTCTCACAGGCAACTTTGGAGTTGCGGTCATACGCCAGAAACTCGTCGAGCAACGCATCTGATATCTGATCTGCTACTTTATCGGGGTGTCCTTCCGACACCGACTCGGAGGTAAATAAATAATTCATCTTTGTAAGAAGTTTAGTCGTCTTCGCAAGGCATTTACATTCGGCTGTGAAACAATTGTAAATCACCTGACAAAGACAAGTGTTGATATTATTTTATTCAACCTGTGTGGAGACTGTACAATAGGAAGAAAGGAAATGCAGGAAATCTTTTTTAGCATTTTTTTCTGTGGTTGCAAGCAGCTCAAATCTTTCCACATGGTTTGAATCGATTACAAAGGTAGCAAGAATAACAGAGAAGCCATGTTAAAGAAGGGTTAAAATAACGATTGTCTGGTGTTACAGGATGCCGTTTTCACGCAAACGCTGTTCCAGATTCAGGCCTCCGGCAAAATGTACGACATGAAAACCTAACTCACGGGCTGTCTCAATGTTTGCCGCATTGTCGTCAATGAAAAGTGACTCTCCAGCAAGAAGGTCGTACCGTTCCAATAGCACCTCGTATAACCTTCTGTCGGGTTTTACCATTTTCTCTTCACCCGATACCACAATTCCGTCCAGGTACTGAAAAAAATCATACCGTTTCATGGCCAGAGGCAATGTTTCTGCTGACCAGTTGGTAAGTCCATATACCTTGTACTTCTCTTTCAGCGGTCCGATCAGTCTCGTATTCTCGTCGTAGGTGCCGCCCAGCATCTCTTCCCACCGACCGTAATACATGGCTATCTCATCCACATACTCAGGAAATTTCTCCTGCAAAAGGCGGGTACCTTCGGCCAGCGGACGTCCCTCATCCTGCAACAGATTCCAGTCGTACCTGCATATGTTCTCCAGAAAGAAATTCATCTCTTCCTCCCTGTCAAAAACTTTCCGATAGAGATATACCGGATTCCAGTCGATCAGTACTCCTCCAAAATCAAAAATTATATTTTTCAGTTCTTTCATAAGATTGAAACACGATAAAAACGGTTTAATTTATTCGACGTCCATCACTTCCGGTTCCGGAATATCGGCAGGATCCCTTCTTAGAATCACATTATTATTCATCGGAGAAGCAGGATTATTACGTTGCTCATTCCGTGTATCGGCAGCATGGTTATCCTTTCGTGGCGTATTTTTATCCGGATCGCATGGGGTAAGTATTACCGTCTGACTCGGGTTGTCTTCGGTTATCAGTGATGTTGTGTCTGGTGTTTCTGTGATAAATAAATTATTTTTGTTCAATCTTTTGGGGGTTCTGTCTTCCGTTTGCACCGGCAACAGATCAGATGTCTCTTCCAACACCCTACCCCCACGGAGATAACGGGATGCATAATAGGGCTCCGAGGATGATGAAATAATCACCCCGAAGTTGGTAGAGGCATGTATAAATCGGAATGTTCCATCACGACGGGTTTCGGTGACGATACCCACGTGACCTACAATGCCGTCCCCTCTTCTGCCTTCAAAAAAGACCAAATCTCCCTTTTGCAGATCCTCTTTCCGGCGAATAGCAGGAAATTGCCTTTCCTGTCCGCCTGAGCTGGGATCCAGCTTATATCCGAATTTACTGAATACAAAAGAAGTAAAACCGGAGCAGTCGAATGAACCGGGTCCCTTCCCGGCGTAACGGTAAGGTTTTCCAATAAATTTCCTGCCATAGTCAATGAGTTCGTTCTGAAGGGAGGAGGCAGATTCTTTTCGGTTGGAGACCATATTTCGTCCGGCTCCGCAGGAAGCCAATAAAATAGTTGTAAAAAGGATGGCTGCTATTTTCTTATACACTGTTGTCGCATTAAAGGATCCGCAAAAATAAACAAAACACCTTACAAAACCCCTCTTTTAACAATAAATAGTCTAATTTGAAAATATGGTATAAATCATTTTTTCATGTATCTTTGCACCCTGAAAAAAATTGAATATTATGATTACTGCAGACCAACTTAAAGATGTGTTGGAGCGCGAGCAGGCGCTGAGGGGGTATCTTTGACGTCGATGCAAAGATAATACAACTCGAAGAAGAGGAACTACGTACCCAATCGCCCGATTTCTGGAACGATGCCAAAGCAGCTGAAAGCCAGATGCAGGTTGTGCGTAACCTGAAGTTTTGGATCAATGCATACAATGAGGTAAAATCGGCGGCCGAAGAGTTGCAGCTTGCATTCGACTTCCTGAAAGAAGAGATTGTTTCGGAGGAAGAGGTCGATGTCAACTATACCCGAGTTATCAGACTGATTGAAGATCTGGAACTAAAAAATATGCTACGACGCGAAGAGGACAAACTTGGAGCGGTGCTGAAAGTAAATGCCGGCGCCGGCGGGACGGAAAGTCAGGACTGGGCTTCCATGTTAATTCGCATGTATCAGCGCTGGTGCGAAAGCAAAAAATACAAAACAACCGTCACCAACTGGCAGGATGGTGATGATGCCGGCATCAAAACGGCCACACTACAGGTTGAAGGCGATCTGGCATACGGCTTCCTGAAAAGCGAGAACGGGGTACACCGTCTGGTACGTGTATCACCATATAATGCGCAGGGGAAGCGGATGACTTCCTTCGCTTCGGTATTTGTGGTTCCGTTGGTGGACGACACCATCGAGATTGATATAAATCAGGCCAACCTGAGTTGGGATACCTTCCGCTCATCGGGCGCAGGTGGACAAAATGTGAACAAGGTGGAGACCGGCGTACGGTTGCACTATCTTTATAAAGATTCCGATACGGGTGAGGAACAGGAGATCGTGATTGAAAATACGGAAAGCCGCTCTCAAATGGGGAACCGGGAGAATGCACTGAGGCTTCTCAAATCACAACTCTACGAGATCGAGCTCGAAAAGCGCCGTGCAGCTCAAGCTGCCATTGAGGCGGGCAAAAAGAAAATTGAGTGGGGCTCTCAGATTCGCAGTTATGTTTTCGATGACCGTCGCGTGAAAGATCATCGCACCAACTATCAGACATCCGACGTCAACGGTGTCATGGATGGCGACCTGGATGAATTCATCAAAGCCTATCTGATGGAATTTGGCGGAGGAGAATAATCACCGTGACGCACGGTTCTCACAATTTGTTTTCTACAGATAATCCAAACAGGGCAAAATCATACTTTACCGGATCGCCGGCATCCATTTCCCGGAGATTTTGAGTCAGTTCAAGCGCTGTCTTCCAGTCGGTCTGTTTGCGCGTGATCAATCCGAGTAGCCGGGCTGTTCTGTCCACGTGCAAATCGATGGGACAAATAAGAGCATACTGTGGTATCTTTTTCCATAAACCGAAGTCTACTCCCTTCTCATCCTTTCTGACCATCCATCGCAAGAACATATTCAATCGTTTACATGCAGCATTGCGCGCGGGTGTCGCCACATGCTTCCGGGTACGATGCGGCGCATCGGGTTGATCGAAGAAGTAGCGCTCAAAATGAATCAGTGATTCTTCCACGCTCAAAAATCTGTCATCATGCAGGAAAGCATTCTCCAGACTTTCATGCTGTTGATAATGGCGGTGAAAAAAATCGACAAAATAGAGCAGATCGGTATCATTAAAGGTGCGATGCCTGAAACCGAGCAGTTGTTTTAGATCTTGTTCACTGTGCTCCATCACGAACCGATGGGGCTCATTTCCAAATCTGTGAGCCAGTTCACGACATTTGGAAATGATTGTTTTTCGTTGTCCCCATGCCAGCGTAGCTGCAAAAAAACCCATAATTTCACGGTCCTGCTGACCAGAAAAAAGATGAGGGATCACGATTGGATCCTTTTCAATGAAGAGCGGATTATTGTATTGATCTGCTTTTTCGTCGAGAAACCTTTTTAAATGATGCATATACAAGAATTCTTCCTGCAAAAGTAGGCCTATTTCCTGAAAAAACGTACATTTGCAGAAAGAACCGAATTTTCCATTTACGCATGACCAGCCAGCACAGTGCATTTGATACGCTCCTGAAGTATACCCTCTTCATCGCCTTCAGTTTTATTTTCCATGTTGCTCCGGGCCAAATAAGCCACGGGGGAAGGCCACTGTCTCTACAGGCCGGTGCAATAGCAAGGGCCATAGTACCTGTCGCCGATCTGTTCGTGGAGATGCCCTCTTTCGATAAACAGGCTGCATTATGGCGCTCCCAACAGGAGCAGTCGCAATTTAAAAGCCTTGAGTTTGCCCACAAATTCTTTGTTCACCTCCGCCCAGACAATTCGGGAGTGGTCTTTACATCAGGCAACATGAAGGTATGGCGGGTGGGTATTCGTTCCAACGGAGCTTATTCATTGAACATACTTTTTTCAAAATTCCGTTTGCCGACCGGTGCAAAATTGTTTGTCTACAATGCTGATCAGACAGAGATACTGGGCTCCTACACACAGGAGAACAATACCGATTTAAACCTGCTACCCCTGCAACCCATTGGCGGTGAGGAGCTGATTGTGGAGTATCAGGAACCGCTTAAAGCCGACTTCGCAGGCGAAATTGAAATCGGAGAGGTCAATCACGATTATGTGGGCATTTTCCGGGCAGCAGAACCCCGTGATCCGGCTAATTCTTGTCATCCCAACCTGATCTGTTACCCGGAGGATATTCAGCCCGGAAGTGGCGTGGTGGCACTGATCATCAACGGAACTACCTATTGTACCGGATCGCTCATCAACAATACCGCTGAAGACGGCACTCCCTACCTTATTACAGCTACCCACTGCCTGAATAACGATTATGATGCTTCTTTTCTGTCCAACAGAAAATATGATCTGGTAGCCGGACGGATCGTCGCTTTTTTTAATTACAACTCACCGGTCTGTGGCACCGACATCCGGGGACCGTTGCAAATGACCATGGCTTCTGCCGATTCGGTGCTGATCAGTGAACGACACGATATCTCACTGCTGAAACTGAAACAGGCTCCACCCAAAGAGTATCAGCCCTGGTATCTGGGATGGAATGCAGGAACAACTCCTTCCGCTCCCTTTCACGGATTACACCATCCCAATGGCGGCATCAAGAAGGTTGCCATCGAAGAAGGATCATTGAGCATCGGCTCATTCGATGATCCGAAATACAATATGGAGCCCAACTCTTTCTGGGTGGTGAGAGATTGGGAAACAGCTTCCACGGAAGGCGGTTCTTCCGGGTCGCCCTTGCTCGACAAGGAAAAACGCATCGTGGGTACTCTTACTGGCGGGGTTTCTCAATGTTCATCAACACGCGGCCCCGACATATACGCCTCATTACAAAAATTCTGGCAGGTAAACGGCTCTCTCGGGAATCCCAACCCCATCAGTTATTATCTTGATCCGCAAAGCTCTCAAACCGTGCAGACGAATGGTTTGAATC
Organism: Proteiniphilum sp. UBA4084; assembly: GCA_002383605.1. Taxonomy (GTDB): domain Bacteria; phylum Bacteroidota; class Bacteroidia; order Bacteroidales; family Dysgonomonadaceae; genus Proteiniphilum. The sequence continues at coordinate 26,727 of DFYK01000060.1, forward strand.
CATATGCTTCAGAACCATTCACCAAAAGCCACAATTTCAAAACCGACGAAACACCTGTGGAAACATATTTTCAATCGGTACCCATGTTTGCGACGGGTAACACATTTGGTTATACCGAATTTGCAGAAGAGTTTTATGTCAGTACAGCTACACAGCTGCAGGGTGTGTTTATCTCCTCTCCCTCCACCAGCAACGCGTTGAATCTGAATATCCGGATCAAAGTCTATTCCGGGAAAGATGGTCCGAAACAGCTTCTTTATGAACAACCCTACGATTATAGTTACCGCTACTACAGCAATGGTGGCTTCTCGCAGACTCAACGCGACATGAGGCACAACATTGAGAATTATATCGAGTTTACCAATCCGGTCACGGTGACGGGATCATTCTATATTGCCTACTCCGACGCAAACGGAGTTCCTGCCGGCTTTTCAGCCTTTAATACAGATCCCAGGAAATTGGGCGCGGGTATCATCTCCACCGCATGGATGAAAAACATCTCCGGATGGGTACGGTCATCGGAAAATCTGGAGAACCCCATCAATACTTCTTTGCTGATAGCTCCCTATGTAGTAGGCAGTGGAACAACTGTGGCAGAACCGCCGACTGACAAACCAGAAATGAAAGTGTATTATTCGGGTGAAGTGAAACGAATCTTTATTGAATCGAACCGCGATCTCCTTTCATGGGAGATATTTTATTCATCCGGACTGAAAATCCATCAGGAAAGCGCAGATAAGAGTATCAACAGAGCATCTTATTCAACGGCACATCTGCCCGGCGGAGTATATATTGTAAAAGTAAAAACCATTGAAGGAACGGTTAGTACCCAAAAGGTACTGACCATGTAACGTCTATTCTTTTCCGACACCGTCTTCTATCGCTTCCGGCAACTGTCGCTCTTCTGTTTTTTCAATCTGTTTCTTCAGGTATGATGAAATGATGTCGCTCCCGGCACTTTCCGACGTTTCAACGCGACCGTACTCAACTGCTTTTTCAACCGGAGACGAAATGGGTGTTACGACCTCCTTCATCCCTACTATCAGTTGATCACCCACACCGATACGGGTAGACTTCAATCCGTTCCATGTCTGTAATTGTGCTACTTGTATACCGTGTGCGTGTGCTATCTTGCCCAAGGTATCGCCCTTTCTCACACGGTAATACTGGTTGATCGACCCGGTTCTGCCCGCCGTTCCTTCGATCGGCATGATTGCCGCTTGCTCCTTATTATCCGTTGCAGGTTTGACTACTTCCTTGCGACCCACGATTAAACGTTTTCCGACCCCAATACGGTTCGAACTTAACCCGTTCCATGACTTCAACTGCGATAGGGAGATTCCGTTTCTGCGCGCAATGGCGGAGAGATTATCTCCTTTTTTCACCTTGTAATATACGTTTGCATTATTTCCTGATGCCGATGATTCATAACCTTCCAGATAGCCGTCGGTATTGCTTCGGTGAGTAAGGTACTGATTGCGTTGGAAATTGGTGATTTCGGCACCCTTATCAATAAAAGCATACATCTTTTCTGACGGGAGAACCAGTGAATATGCCTTAAAGTCGCCCGGAATCACATCTTTTTTAAATTGAGGATTGAGTCTTCTCAGCTCATTGACCGAGATTTCCAGCACGCCGGCAATCTGTTCAAGATGAATGCGTTCATTCACCTGTACCGTATCCAGGGCGACAGTTGTATTGTATGGATGAGCAGGGCAGATGTTATGATCGGCGTAATGACTCATGATATAATTGGCAGCAATGAAAGCAGGTACATATCCTCTTGTTTCGCGGGGCAGCCGGTTATAAATTTCCCAGTAATCCCGTTTTCCTCCGCTTCGGGCGATCGCTTTATTCACATTGCCAGGTCCACAATTGTAGGCAGCAATTACCAGATTCCAGTCGCCATAAATAGCATAAAGATCCTTCAGATACCGGGCGGCGGCATCAGTTGATTTGTGGGGATCGCGCCGTTCATCTACCAGGCTATTCACTTCGAGCCCATAACCTTTGCCGGTTCGCAGCATAAACTGCCACAGTCCCGTTGCACCGGCACGGGATACGGCTACCGGGTTTAGTGCCGACTCAATCACAGGCAGGTACTTTAACTCCAGCGGTAAGCCATGCTTGTCTAATGCCTGTTCAAACATCGGAAAATAATAATCTCCCAGGGCGAGCATGTAACTCACCTGCTCTCTTTTCCTGTCGGCATACATCTCAATATACTTTTTCACCACACTGTTGTAGGATAATTCCATTTCCGATGGCATGCTATAGAGGCACCGGGTATATACCGAATCGTGAAAATGTATATTTTGCCCTCTTATGCAATCTGCTTCAACACCTTTCAGGTCGAGCTGCCATGCTTTCAGCAGGTCACTCAATTGCTCGGTCATGCTTTCCGGATAAATGATCGCATTGTCGCTGATGGAGTCTGCGGCGGAAATAGGGTTATTCTGAGCTGGTAATGATAGACACAACCATAGCCCTGTTACTGTGAGTAAAAATAAATTTCTCATGAAACAATTATTTAAAAACTAAAACTCCATTGAACCCCATACGCGGAGTTTCCTTTCATTGTGGGCCGTTCTCCTCTCAGAATTGCGGGTTCCACACGCATTGACAAATCGGGACTGATGTCGAAATCAAATAACTGTGCATCCACATACGCATCCACGATGGCCACGAAATATAATGCCACTGTTCCGATGATACTCAAATCTCTGTAATATCGGTAATAATCTTTTCGTTGTTGCAAAACGCCTTTGAACCACTCCTGATCCACACTTTCCGGATCCAACCCATAGGGCAGCATATCGTGCCAACGGTCTGTAGCCAGGTCATCGTCCATGATATCCTGATAAGCTCCCAGATAGTCTCGGTAATAACCGTTATTCCAGGTTATGGCGTAGGTAAGCCCCACAAATCCACCGTAGAGTATGGGCAGTTTCCAGTATTTTTTGTTATATATCTGTCCCAGGCCGGGGAATATGGCAGAGTAAATGACTGCTTTCCGGGGAGTGGGATTGAACAGGTATGCCGGCGCAAACAGGGCATCGGAAGAAGTGGCCGTAATGATGCTGTCGACCTTGTTGCGTACGGGGTCTCCGACAGAAGGCTTCTGCGAAAGGGCGTCGGTAGCAACAGCTGAGGTATCCTGTGGATGTTGTTCTGAAGGATCCTGAGCGCGGACGTGGGCCGTACAACAAGCAAAAAAAATCAAAACAAAAACTCCGGCAAACTTCATCTTGGGAATAGTTATTTCATTTTATCGAATATCACCATGATGCGTTCCAGATCTTCCGGCGAATCAAACGGGATGGTTATTTTTCCGTTGCCTCGTTTGTTGTAGCTGAACTGCACATTTGTTTTGAAGTACGCAGACAGATGATGCTTCAGCACATCGAAATCGTCGGGCAGCAGTTTCTGAGCGGTTTTCTTTTTTGAGTGGGACGTTTTGCCGGCGGACGTTTTGGGCAGGGGTTTTCCGTCACTAAAATCACGTACAATCGCCTCCACTTTCCGAACCGAGAGGCCCTCCTCAAGAATGAGGTTGTAGAGTAATAATTGCGAAACCGGATCATTCATCGTAACCAGTGCACGAGCATGTCCCATATCAATTTTCTTGTCTTTCACACCCATCTGCACCTCAGCAGGAAGCTTTAACAGACGCAGGTAGTTGGCGACGGTGGCGCGCTTCTTCCCTACTCTTTCGCTCAACTGTTCCTGTGTAAGCGAGAGACTGTCTATCAACGATTGGTAAGCCAGTGCTATTTCTATGGAGTTGAGATCTTCTCGCTGAATATTCTCAATCAGCGCCATCTCCATGGTTTCACCGTCATCCGCAGTCTTGATGTAGGCAGGGATGGATGTCAGATCGGCCATTTTAGACGCCCGATAACGTCGTTCTCCCGCAATGATCTGATAGGAATCTTCATCAATTTTACGCAGGGTGACAGGTTGGATCAAACCAATGGATTTAATGGAGGCAGCCAGTTCCTGCAGAGCCTCTTCATTCATCACCCTGCGTGGTTGATCGGGGTTTGGAACAATCTGATCGAGTCTCACTTCATTGATCGAAGAGGAGCCCTGTGTTTCGCCATCGTTGAATGTTATCAGCGCATCCAAACCTCTTCCCAATGCATTCTTTTTAGCCATATTCAATCCGGTGAAAAGACAAAGTTAGGTATTTTTTTCGATTAGCTCCTGTGCAAGTTGCATATGGTTCACGGCGCCTCTTGATCCGGCATCGTACATCAATGCGGGTTTTGCATGACTCTGGGATTCGCTGAGTGTAATATTACGCTGAATAACTGTGCTGAAAACCAACTCCTTAAAGTGATGCTTCACCTCCTCGTAAATCTGATTGTGAAGACGAAGACGGGAATCGTACATGGTCAGCACAAAACCCTCAATCTCAAGCCTGGTATTGAGTTTGGATTTGATAATCTTGATCGTATTTAACAATTTGCTCAGCCCTTCGAGTGCAAAATATTCACATTGCACGGGAATAAGTACCGAGTCGGCTGCGGTGAGTGCATTCACCGTGATGATTCCCAGCGAAGGAGAACAATCGATAAGAATGTAGTCGTAAGCATCCTGTAACGGATGTAACAAATCCCTCAGTTTTTTTTCCCTGTTTTCCATCTGCACCATCTCCAGCTCTGCTCCCACCAGGTTGATATGGGATGAGATGATGTCGATATTTTCAAATGGTGTCTGATGAATTGCTTCCTGCGGGGTACACTGACCGATTAATCCTTCATAAATCGTATTCTCAGTTTTCTTAATGTCTATCCCCAAGCCGGAAGAAGCGTTTGCCTGCGGATCGGCATCCACCACCAGTACTTTTTTATCCAATGCAGCCAACGATGCTGCAAGATTGATTGTGGTGGTAGTTTTACCCACCCCTCCCTTCTGATTTGCCAACGAAATGATTCTACCCATACACATAATTTAATTATACAGACAACAGCGTTTTCGGAAAGTGTGTGAGCTTCATTTGCATTTTTGAAAACCTGCTATTTACAGGACAAAATAAGTAATAAATCGGATAATTCTGTGTTAATTAATTAAAACATTGATGTTTTTGTTGATAAATTGAGGGAATGGCAGCACGACAAATCGACTTATTCCCACAGGAAATCGGTATCTCGGTTATTTTTTCCCAACAGATTATCTTTTTGAAAGAAAAATTCCTTTTCCCCAAATGCAGGCTGCAGTTCGTCGAACCAGGTGGCTTTTTTGTCGTATTTGGCAAAGAAGGGAATATCTATCAGATCGGGATTTCTACACTGCAGAAAGCGCAATACAAATACCTTTTCACCCTGGACCTCCGTAATGCCCAGAATCTGAATCTTCCCCGGATTCGCACTCATGCTGGGACCGCGTACCGTGCGACAGACACCACTCACGTTGCGGTAAGCCTTTCGGAAGATGTTCCATGCTTTCTCCAGGGGAACATCGAAAAAAGCTTTCGAACCTGTGTCGCGGGCCACAAACATGTAATAGGGTATCAATCCGAGCCTGACCTGTTCTTTCCACATATCAGCCCATACCACGGGATCATCGTTGATATGCCTAAGCAAAGGGGACTGGGTTCTGATCTGTGCACCTGTATTCTGTATTCTGACAATTGCCTGCCTCACGGCGTCGGTGGAAAGTTCAACCGGATGGTTAAAATGCGCCTGAAATGCAAGGTGCTTCCCGGCCTTTTTAACCTTCTCAAAAAGTCGTAGCATATCGTCGGCATCTTTGTCGGTCAAAAACCGATAGGGCCAATAGGATAATGTCTTGGAGCCGATGCGGATGTTGCGGATATGGGAAAATTCTTTTGTTAAAAGCGGTTCAATGTAGGCCGCCATGATGTTGGTCTTAGCCGTCAGCGGATCACCTCCCGTGAAAAGTACATCAGAAACCCGGGTATGTTTCTGCAGATAGCGATGAAGCAGATCGGCCTCCTTCATTGCAAACTTCAGTTCATTCATCCCGGAGAACTGAGGCCAGCGGAAGCAGAAGGTACAGTAGGCATGACATGTCTGTCCCTGACTGGGAAAAAATAATACCGTTTCCCGGTATTTGTGCTGCATGCCATGCAACTTCACCCCATCAATAGCGGGAACATTGTGCTCCTGCCCTGCGGGATTGGGATTGAGTTTCATTCTGATTTCATAGACCTTTTTCTTCAATCCGGCCTCGTCATTTTCATCCATCAGTTTCTTTACCTGACTGTAATGCGACCGGGTTAACATCTCTTTCCGTGGGAAGGTTAGGGTGTAAATGGGGTCGTTGGGTACCTTCTGCCAGTCGATCAGTTCATCCACTACATAATTATTTGATTTGAAGGGCAGCACCTGACCTACAACCCCGATGGCTTCCCTTTCCTCGGCAGAAAGTGCATTTAATTGGGGTAAATCATTGTAATTACGAAGGATAAAATTTCTGTATTTGGTTGTTTCCATTTGCATATATATCTTTCTTTGTGTTTGAACTACAAAAGGTAAAAGGAAATCCGCTGAATAAAAATGAGAAATAAGAAAAAGCGTATTTGCAGTTCGGAAAACAAATAAAGAAAAAAAGTATCAAAAAGACAAATAATTTTAGCCATTTTCACTTTTTTTCTGACAATAACAAACACTTTGAATATTTTCAATCGCAAAGACAAGATTTTTTTTCAGATCGTCGGTTATTAAAAATATAATGTGTAATTTTGCAGTCTGATGAAAATGATTTTTTCACATACTCACTTCCGCAAAGCAACAGACCTGGTCCGACGATGCTTTTAATCTTTGCAGGCAATCTCATGTCTGTAGCTTTCCTTTTTTATATATCTTTCGCCGTATGGCGTCAAAACAACAACCCTTAATTTTTTTATTTGTTTTAGGATGAATGTAGAAATTCATATAGCCAACAGCAGCTACGTCAGTTATGCACAAGGTATTTGTGATCTGATTTACGAATCGGCACAGGCACGCGGTACAGGTATCGCGAAGCGAAGTGCAGAATATGTGGCTGAGAAGATGGAAGCTGGAAAAGCAGTAATCGCCCTCGACGGTGATAAGCTGGTGGGCTTTGCCTACATTGAGACGTTCAGCCACCAGCGGTTTGTGGCCAACTCCGGGTTGGTGGTCCATCCCGATTACAGGAATCAGGGATTGGCAAAGAAGATCAAACGTAAAATCTTTGATCTCTCACGTAAATTATATCCCAATGCCAAAATTTTCAGTATCACCACGGGACTGGCAGTAATGAAGATGAATACAGAACTGGGATTTAAACCGGTCACCTTCTCTGAACTCACCGACGATGAAGAGTTTTGGAAAGGATGTCAGGGTTGCAGAAACTATGATATTCTGCAACGCAACAATTATAAAATGTGCCTCTGTACCGGACTTTTATACGATCCCAAGGTGCAACCGGTGCAGCAGGCAAGCCCTTTTGCCAAGAAAGTGGTGAAGCCGGTTATCAAAGTAAAGAAAAACAATAAATTATTCAAGAAATGAAACAAAAAGTAGTTCTGGCATTCAGCGGCGGGCTCGACACCTCCTTCTGCGTGCCTTACCTCATTCACGAAAGAGGACTTGAAGTACACACCGTCATTGTAAATACCGGCGGATTTTCCAATGAAGAGGCACAGCGTATCGAAGAGCGGGCACTTACATTGGGAGCTGCATCGCACACCTGTATCGATGCCGTAGACGACTATTATACACGGGGTATCCGTTATCTGATTTACGGTAATGTGTTAAAAAACAACACCTATCCGTTATCGGTCAGCTCTGAACGTTTTTTTCAGGCTATGGCCGTATTGGATCATGTGAAGAAGACCGGGGCCGATTTTGTAGCACATGGCAGCACCGGCGCAGGGAACGATCAGGTTCGGTTCGACCTGGTATTTGAAGTGCTGGCACCGCAGGTGAAGATCATCGCCCCCATCCGGGAGTTGAGCCTCTCCCGTCAGCAGGAGATCGATTATCTGAAGGAAAAAGGATTTGATTTTTCCTGGGAAAAGTCGAAGTATTCCATCAACCAGGGAATCTGGGGCACCAGCGTGGGTGGCGTAGAGACATTGAAATCTTCCGGTGTATTGCCTGAAGAAGCCTATCCCTCCCAGGTGACCAACCATGGAACGGAACGTCTCACCATTGGTTTTGAAAAGGGAGAACCGGTTTCTTTGAACGGAGAAAAAAAGGACCCTGTTTCTTTGATTCACGAGTTGCATCACATTGCCTCACAGTATGGCATCGGTCGCGATGTGCATGTAGGTGATACCATCATCGGCACCAAGGGACGGGTCGCTTTTGAAGCGCCGGCCCCGCTGATCATCATTAAAGCACATCATTTGCTGGAGAAGCATGTGCTGACCAAGCAACAGCTCTACTGGAAAGATCAACTCTCCAACTGGTACGGACAACTGATGCACGAGGCCCAATATCTGGAGCCGGTGATGCGGAATATCGAGACATTCCTTACCGACACGCAACAGTTTGTTACCGGAGAGGTGGAGGTAGAACTGCGTCCTTACCATTTCGCGGTACTGGGTTGCTCAAGTGATTATGACCTGATGAGCTCAAGGTTCGGTGAATATGGGGAATCCAATAAATCCTTCTCCGGTCAGGATGTGGTAGGATTCACAAAAGTGACTGCCAACCTTTTGAAAATTTTTTATACCATCCACGACAATGATTAATGCAAGCATAGCCGGGGGAACGGGATATACAGCAGGTGAATTGCTGCGCATCCTGCTTCGCCACCCTGAAGTAAACATCGAATCGGTAATCAGTACCACCTCCGCCGGAACAGCGGTCGCAGAGATGCATCGCGACCTGCTGGGAGAGACCGACCTGCTTTTCAGCGATCGCTTTATCAACCCCGATGTGATCTTTCTTTGTCTGGGACACGGATTGTCACGCGCCTTCCTGCAGGAGAACGCGATCCTGGAAAGCTGCAGGATCATCGATCTGGGGAATGATTTCCGGAACGAACCCGTTTTTGGTAACAGGGAGTTTGTCTTCGGCCTGTGTGAGCTGAACAGGGAGCAAATTCGCCGGGCCAACAATGTGGCCAACCCGGGTTGCTTTGCTACGACGATCATGCTGGCGCTGCTGCCGCTGGCTACAAAAAACCTCTTACAGGACGAGGTGCATGTGCATGCAATCACCGGTTCCACCGGTGCCGGTAAGAAACCGGGGGCTACAACTCACTTCAGTTACCGACACAACAACATCTCGGTTTACAAACCGTTTACGCATCAGCATCTCGAAGAGATCGGAAATACGCTGCTTGCCGCCGGCAACAACCAACTTCCACAGATTAACTTTGTGCCAATGCGCGGGGATTTTACCCGTGGCATCTTTGCCAGTGTCTATACGAAGTGGAACAGCTCGCTGTCAGAGACCGACGTGGTTACTTTCTACAAGGAGTACTATAAGTCGTCGCCCTTCGTCTTCGTTTCAGACGAACCGATCAGCCTGAAAGAGGTGGTTAACACCAACAAATGTTTGCTGCACATTGAATTTCACAATGGTTATATTCACATCACTTCCATTACCGATAATCTGGTAAAAGGAGCCTCGGGACAGGCGGTGCAGAATATGAATTTGATGTTCGGTCTGGATGAGGCTACGGGATTAAAGTTGAAGGGAAACGCGTTTTAATAAGCCAATGTGCCAATGTGAGAATGTGTCAATTAATTGAAATAAGATGAATCTATTCGATGTATACAGTTTATGGGATATTGAACCGGTAAGGGCGGAAGGCTGCCGGGTTTGGGACAAAGAGGGAAAAGAATATCTCGACTTTTACGGTGGCCATGCTGTGATATCCATCGGACACTCGCATCCCGCCTATGTGGAAGCCCTGCAGAATCAGGTCGCAAAAATCGGCTTTTACTCCAACTCGGTTCAAAATTCACTACAGGGAGAACTGGCCCGGAAGCTGGGTGAACAAAGTGGTTATCCCGATTATTCACTTTTCTTGTGTAATTCGGGCGCTGAGGCCAATGAAAATGCCCTTAAACTGGCATCTTTCCACACGGGAAAACGTCGTGTAATTGCGTTTAAAGAGGCTTTCCACGGCCGCACCTCGGGTGCTGTTGCTGTAACGGATAATCCAGCCATCCAGTCGCCTTTTAACTATGGGCATGAGGTCGTCTTTGTGTCGCTCAACGACATCGATGCAGTTACAAATGAAATTGAAAAAGGAGACGTGGCTGCCCTGCTTATTGAAGGCATACAAGGGGTAGCAGGTATCTACGTGCCGGATGCTTCGTTCCTGCAGCAGTTGGCAGTGGTATGTAAGGCTCACGGAGTGGTATTGATACTCGATGAGATTCAATCCGGCTACGGTCGCACCGGTCAATTTTTCGCCCATCAGCAGTCCGGCATAAAACCCGACTTGATTACGATTGCAAAAGGAATGGGCAACGGATTTCCCATTGGCGGTGTACTGATTTCTCCTCTCTTCGAGGCCAAAAAGGGGATGCTGGGCACCACCTTCGGCGGCAACCACCTGGCCTGTGTTGCAGCAATTGCCGTACTGGATGTGATGAAGGAAGAATCACTGGTTGAAAATACAGCCCGGATGGGAAGTTATCTTACCAAAAAACTCGGAGAAGTCAATGGCATCAAAGAAATCCGTGGACGCGGACTGATGCTGGGAATCGAATTCTTGCCGGAATACGCGACTGTACGCAATCAGTTGCTGTTTAAAAGTCATATCTTTACAGGTGGAGCCAAAAACAATGTGATGCGACTTTTGCCTCCTTTATCGATCTCTGAATCGGAAATCGACCTGCTTATCGGCGAATTAAAGAAATTAACCGATTGATTTATCAACCCAATTAAAATGAAAAATTTCACCTCTGTCGGAGATATCGGCGACCTGAAAGTGGCGCTGGAAAAGGCAAAATATGTAAAAGAAAATCCTTTTGCCGATCAGGAGCTCGGAAAAAATAAAACACTGATGCTGATCTTCTTCAACTCGAGCCTCCGCACCCGCCTGAGTACCCAGAAAGCGGGGATGAATCTCGGGATGAACGTGATCGTACTCGACATCAATCAGGGTGCGTGGAAGCTGGAGACGGAGAGGGGCGTGATCATGGATGGCGACAAACCGGAGCACATCCTGGAAGCGATCCCGGTGATGGGCTCCTACTGCGATGTGATCGGCGTGCGTTCTTTCGCTCAGTTTGAAAACAAGGCCTACGACTATAATGAGGTTATCCTGAATCAGTTTATTCAATATTCGGGAAAGCCTGTCTTCAGTATGGAGGCAGCCACACGCCATCCACTGCAGAGCTTTGCCGACCTGATCACGATAGAAGAGTATAAAAAGAAAAAACGTCCAAAGGTGGTTCTTACGTGGGCTCCCCACCCCCGTGCGTTGCCACAGGCAGTACCCAACTCATTTGCCGAATGGATGAATGCTGCCGGATATGAGTTCGTGATTACCCATCCAGAAGGATATGAGCTGGATGAACAGTTCGTAGGAAATGCGGTGGTGGAGTACGACAGGGAGAAAGCATACAAGGATGCCGATTTTATTTACGCCAAAAACTGGGCGGCTTATCAGGATCCGAATTATGGGAAGATATTGAGCACCGACCGCTCGTGGACAGTGGACAATGCAAAGATGGCACTGACAAATCATGCGTATTTCATGCACTGCCTTCCGGTACGCCGCAACATGATCGTGACCGACGAAGTGATTGAGAGCAAACAATCCATTGTAATTCCGGAAGCGGCCAACAGAGTGGTCTCTGCCCAAACGGTGTTGAAAGAGATATTACTAACTTGCAAATAAACAACCCACAAACTACTGAATATAAGGAAATTGACTCGAAAGAGCTGATCGCTGACCGCTTTTACTTGCAAACCGCTGCATGCCAAAAGCTTGCTTCGCAAAAGCTGATAGCTGACTGCTGATCGCTAAGAACTGAATTGAATAAAAACAGAGACATGGATAAGGAGAGCCTCTCCATTGTAAAAATCGGAGGAAATATTGTTGATAATCCGGAAGCACTGGAATTGTTTCTGGCAGACTTTCACCATCTGAAGGGGCGTAAGCTGCTCATTCACGGCGGTGGCGTGCTTGCCTCCAGAATGGCTGCGCAGCTGGGCATTGAGACCAAAATGGAACAGGGACGCCGCATCACCGATGCAGAGACACTAAAGTTGGTCACCATGGTTTATGCCGGATGGATCAACAAAAATATTGTGGCAGCACTCCAAAAAATCGGGTGCAATGCCATCGGTCTCTCAGGTGCGGATGGCAACGCCATTCCTGCGCTGCGACGCTCTCCGATACCGGTCGACTATGGATATGTGGGCGATCCTGATCCCAAAAAGGTAAATGCGGACTTCCTGTCACAACTGATTGAATCGGGGATCACACCGGTTTTTTGTGCGATTACCCACGATGGCAACGGTTCTTTGTTAAATACCAATGCCGACACAATCGCCTATTCCCTGGCTACGGCCTTATCGGGTAAATATGAAACTTCGCTCTATTATTGTTTCGAAAAAGAGGGCGTTTTAAAGGATGTAAACGATCCGCAGAGCATGATTCCCTCCATGGACCGGGCTGAGAGCGAAGCCTACAAAAAACAGGGTATCATCGCCGACGGCATGATCCCGAAACTGGATAATTCCTTCCGTGCCATCGAAAACGGGGTGAAGGAAGTAATCATCCTGCATGCAAGAAATTTGTTGTCGAAAAGAGGAACAATCCTGGTAAAAAACCAGTATTTGTCGGATATAATATAAACCGCATACAACCGGTAACCGGCATATTTCATTCACAAAATGAACAAAGAATACACGAATAATGCAACGGAGCTGTTAAGGAAGCTGGTTTCTCTCAGGGCATTCTCAGGCGAAGAGAATTTACGGAGCGATTTTCTGATGAGTTATTTCCAGCAGAGAGGAATCACTGTGGAACGCATCGGGAACAACCTGGTTATCAGGCAGCCGCATCGCGACAGCACAAAGCCGACACTAATGCTCAACTCTCATCTCGACACGGTTCAACCCGCTTCAACTTACTCTTTTAATCCGTTCAGCCCTCCCGTCTCAGACACGCATATTTACGGGTTAGGGAGCAATGATGCCGGCGCCAGCCTTGTTTCCATGATCATATGCTTTCTTCATTTCTACGATAAAAAGCTACCGGTAAACTTGATGCTGGCACTGTCCACTGAAGAGGAAAACTCCGGTGCAACCGGCATGCGGATGCTGTGGCAGACACTTCGGGATGAAGTAGATATGGCACTCATCGGTGAGCCTACCGGCATGAAGGCCGCCATAGCAGAACGGGGATTGCTGGTGATCGATGCAGAAGCAAAAGGAGTTAGCGGCCATGCAGCCAGGGAAGAAGGAGTAAACGCCCTCTATATTGCACTGGAGGATATTGATGTGCTTCGATCGGTAAAATTCCCCAAGATATCTACTGTCATGGGAGAGGTAAAGCTTACCGTGACACAGATACAAGCCGGCACGCAACACAATGTGATTCCGGACCGGTGCAGCTTCGTGGTCGACATTCGTCCCACCGAGTTATACACGAATCAAGAGATTATGGATATCCTGCAGCCCAGGGTAAAGAGTACGCTGCAAGCCAGGTCGCTGATTAATCGAAGTTCTGCAACACCTGTGGATCATCCGCTCCTCCAATGTGTAGAACGACTGGCTATTGATACCTATACCTCCCCCACTACGTCGGACTGGATGCGGATTACCTGTCCCGCCCTGAAGATGGGTCCCGGGGAGTCGGCGCGCTCACACCAGGCTGACGAGTTCATTTTGATTGAGGAACTGGAAAAGGGAATAGAGGGATATATTGCATTTATTTCTCTGCTCAAAGCTTAAAAATCAACTTGCAAACGCTGGCATGCACAACGCTTGCTTCTAAAGAGCTGATAGCTGAACGCTGANNGCTGATTGCTGACTGCTGAAAGCTGACTGCTGATTCACAAACTTACAACGAAAAGAAATGGCAAAAATCTGGGATAAAGGCTACGATGCCAATAAACGGGTAGAAACATTCACGGTGGGGAACGACCGGGAGCTGGATCTGCGTCTGGCAAAACATGACATACTCGGATCGATGGCCCACATTAAAATGCTGGTACGCATCGGTCTCCTCGGTGAAGACGAGGAAAAAGCCCTTCGAGCCGAGCTGCTAGACATACTGGCAGAGGTGGAGAAAGGCAATTTCCGTCTCGACGATGATGCTGAAGACATTCATTCACAGGTGGAAGCGATGCTCACGGAGCGACTGGGTGAAATGGGCAAGAAGATCCATTCGGGACGTTCCCGCAACGACCAGGTATTGGTTGATATCAAACTGTTTCTCAAGGAGGAAGTTCTGCAAATAAAAGGAGAGCTACTTGCATTATTTGATTTGCTGCAGTCGCTCAGTGAGAAATACAAAGATATCCTCCTGCCTGGTTATACTCACGCACAAATCGCAATGCCTTCTTCTTTTGGTTTATGGTTTGGCGCCTATGCCGAAACACTGGTGGATGATATGCACACACTTGCGGCCGCCTGGAAGGTGGCAGATCAGAATCCGTTGGGTTCTGCAGCCGGTTATGGAAGTTCTTTTCCCCTCGACAGAGAGATGACAACACGCGAACTGGAATTCGCCACCATGAGTTACAACGTGGTAGCCGCCCAGATGGGACGTGGCAAGACCGAACGAATCCTAGCACAGAGCATGGCCAACATTGCCTCCACACTCAACAAACTTGCTGCCGACAACTGTATGTATCTGTCCGGAAATTTCGGGTTTATCTCTTACCCGAAAGAGCTGACCACCGGATCGAGCATCATGCCACACAAAAAAAACCCCGATGTATGGGAACTTATCAGGGCACACAGTAACCGCCTGCAAAGCCTTCCCAATGAGATATCGCTGATGACCACCAACATGCCGCACGGGTATCACCGCGACTACCAACTGTTGAAGGAAGTGCTCTTCCCGGCTATTGAAACCCTGCACACGCTGCTGGAGATGTCTCATTTTATGCTGGAACATATTGTTGTCAATGAAGATATTCTTACCGATCCGCGATATGAATACCTGTTTACAGTAGAAGAGGTAAACAGACGCGTGCTACACGGTATTCCTTTCAGGGACGCTTATCAGCAGGTGGGTAAGGAGGTGCAGGAAGGTATATTTCATGCAGAGAAGAAAGTACATCACTCCCACGCCGGCAGCATCGGCAATCTCTGCACGGAAGAGATCAGAAAAAAAATGGAAATGGCTTCACAACCAATCCAATAAAAAAGGATGGAATCATTTTCACAATTCCATCCCCGTTCTCTGATTTTTAAAAGAGGTTAGTGCTGGTGAGCTCCGCCGCCGGCCAGAAGATCGTGCACAGCTTCCACACTGTGGGTGTAGTCCACGTATGCTTTCACATACTGACGACCTTCTTCCACTGAGTTGTCCTTCACTTTGTAGAGAGCGGCTGTTTTGTCGTATTTCTCTTGAAGTTGACCATTTACATGTTTGTTTAATGCTGTCAGCAGAGAAGCGAAATCACCTGTGTTTAATGCTTTGTCACTCATCACCGTGATGTGTGCCGTTGTTCCGGCAGGTTTCAATCCGGTAAAAGGAGCACCTTCCATTTCACGATGCAGACGGACGAATGTTTCATAAAAATACTTTTTTACAATTTCATATACTTCCTTGTCTCCGTTTCTCAGACTGTAGGTTTTGTGAAATAAAGGTACCACTTCTGCTTCCATATCCTTGCTAATCCATTTTAAGATTAGATCCACATTATTGGTCTCCAATGCTTTGGCGGCGTCCTGCAAAGCAGGTCCGTCAAAAGAATCGCAATGAGCCGAAGCAGACTG
>DFYK01000130.1 GCA_002383605.1 Proteiniphilum sp. UBA4084
ATCCTCAACTTTATCGTGACGATCGCAAAACTGATTCCCATCCTCCTGATAATAATTCTGGGGATCTCTCTGATACGAAGCGACCTTTTTTTTACGGTTGATTGGCAAAACCGACTGGCTTCAACAGGTGGTTCCACGACTCCCTTGTTACAGGTAAAGGAGGCAATGGCAATTATCCTATGGTGCTTTGTCGGCGTGGAAGCAGCCTCCGTGTTATCGGGACGGGCAAAGAGTCAACGAACCGTACGGCTGACCATCATCCTCTCCCTGCTGATTGTCCTTGCTGTGTATATGCTGATTACCTTTATTGCCATGTCCACCGTGCCGGCAGAGGAGCTGGCGGCATCCGATACACCGCTGGCACTGGTACTCTCCCGCACAGCCATCGGTGCTGCCGGTGGCACCATCATCAAACTGGGCATCATGGTCTCTGTACTGGGAGCCAGCCTCTCCTGGATTCTGCTCTCGGTAGAGACACTCTACGCCGCTGCACGGGATGGAGTGCTTCCCCGGGTCTTCCAAAAGGTAAACCGGAAAGGTACACCGGTGAATGCGCTGCTACTCACCCAGTGTTTCACCCAGCTCTTCCTCATCTCCATCCTCTCACCCCGGCTCAATGAGACCTACCTGGCCGCCATCACCATTGCCACTACACTGGTATTGATACCCTACCTGCTTACATCGCTTTATGCTGTAAAGACGGCCCTGAGTCTCAGAAAAACAGAATCGGGCCACCACCTTATGATTGCATTGCTTGGCACCCTTTACTCCCTTTATGTGATCTACGCTGTGGGGATCAAATACCTTTTCTTATCGGTGCTCTTCTACGGCATTGGATCGTTGTTGTTTATCCGGGCAAAAAGGGAACAAAAACAACAGCCCAAACGCTGGGAATGGGCTGTCATCTTTATTTTACTGACCGGCTCGGTAATTATTGCCGGTCTGATGCTAAGCGGAGAGATTAAACCTTAGCAGAAATAATGCCGATGCAAAACTCACGGGGAAGATCTTCTGAGCGGATTATTCATAAATGAACCGATTTCAGCATTTTATCTGTTGATAGTATAACGTAAGGTGGCTCCGAGTCGTGTGGGATATCCGCGTTGTACAAATTGATTGATCTCTCCTGTAGTCATGTCCGATGCTTCGAAATAAAACGAATGATAATCGGTATTGAACAGGTTCTTCACCCAGAACTCCAGCGAGAAGGCACCCTTTTCGGCAGCAATGCTGCCATTCACCAGTCCGTAAAAAGGCTGATACAGCTCTTCTCCATTGTAATCTTCGTTCGATTCTGTCCAGTATATTTTCCCGGCACCTGCATACTGGATGTTCCCTGTCAGGCGATCAATAAACGACCCGTTACTAAAATGATGCACGTAACTGGCTCCCAGGCTTACTGTATTTTGGGGAGCAAACGGTATATGATTCCCAGAATAATCCACCTCGGTAGTCTCACGACCATTTTGTTTCTCGGTCTGATAGTTGACAAACCGTGCGTCGGCAAAGCCATAGTCGGCATATAATGAAAGATTGGTTACCGGTTGATATTTCAGGCTCACTTCAAAGCCCTTGCTTTCCGATTTCCCGGCATTGGTCACGATACGACCTGCCGTCCCCTCATCCACCAGCTTGATGATCTGTATATTGTTGACCCGTGAATAGAAAAGGGCATATGTGAATGATAGCTTCCTGTTGAACATCTCATAGCGGCCACCCAGTTCATACGTCCAGCTGGTCTCCGGATCATAGGAAAGCTGTTCCTCCAGTGTCAGTCCGGAAGGACCTGCTCCTGCGTCGGGCATCACTTTACCCATAATCGACTGGGTAAGGGCTCCCTGTAGTATCTTGGAGAAAGCCTGTTCATTATATCCGCCGGTTTTATAACCTTTCGAGGCGGACAAATAAATCACGGCGGTGGATGAAGGCTGGTATTTCAGTGCAAACTTGGGCAGTATATTCCAGAAATCCTTGCTGAAGCTTCCCTGCATCACGGTGTCGCTTTCCACAAAAATGGGCGGCATGGCCGGAGGGGCACTTTTGGGTTTGATGTTGATATCTCCGTTCACGCTTTCCGTGAAGTAGTCGATGCCGGTATGCTCATAGTCGAATCGTAGCCCTGCCGTCGCCGAAACACCTTCCCAGCCGAAAATATCCTGCAGTGTGGATTGATGAAAGAGTGCAGCTCCCCTGGAGGGTTTGGTATAGACTCCCGGCAGATCAATCTGATCGGAAGCATACGCGATGGTAATCGGAATATTCGGGTTGTTGTTGATGGCTCCCAAATGTCCTTGCATGGCGACCATGCCATCCTTCTTGATGGCTACCGGCGTATCGATCACCCGGTGATCATAAAAACCAAATGCACCCACCACCCAGCGATAGTTGTGCTGCGCATCGGATTTCACCGTGATCTCCTGGCTTACCGATTGCTGTTCCTGCTTTTGATTGATGGAAAAGACCGATTTAGAAGTGTAATCCTGATCCATTTTCATATCATCTTTCAGATACTGAAAGCCGGTTGTTGAGTGCAAGCTATAGCCCTTCCCGGTGTAATCGAGCGACAAGCCGTTCGTAAAAAGGTGACGGCTGTACGACGAGGGTTCATTGAAGTTCGATGCTGTGGAATCCTTATGCATATAGGGGAAAGCGCCCCCCGAAACATAGTCGTAATTTCCGAAAAGCAACGCCTTAAATGAAGGAGTCAACTCCCACTCAAATTTCAACCTTCCGCCGGCATTTTCAGAGGCATCCACTTTCTTGCCGGTATAGCTGTTCATAAAGTAACCATCGTCGCGCTTATAATAAGCACCCGCTGAAAAACCCAAGTGATCAGTCAGCTTGCTGTAAACAGATCCCTTGGTATTGAACTGCCCGTAGTTACCCCCACCCACCATCATGTTGGCACCCTGAAAAGAGAGGGGTGAGAGGGTATAGAGATTCACGATCCCTCCGATGGCGTTTCTGCCATAAAGCGTTCCCTGGGCGCCACGCAATACCTCTATCCGCTGAATATCCTGGAATTCGAAATCGAATGCCGAAGGGTTAAAGCTGGGGACATTATCCACGTACATGCTCACCGTCTGGGCTCCCAATCTGGCCCCGATGCCGCGGATATAGATGGGAGTGGAGACCTTGGAACCATATACCGGAATAAAAAAGTTGGGGATGGTTGCGCTTAAACCGGGTAGCGATTCAATCTGTGTATCACGCAGTTGTTTCGGTGACACCACGGAAACAGCTGTCGGCATATTCTTCAACTCATTGGTTTCTTTCACGGATGAAGTCACCACCACCTCATCCAAATAATAAACCTTGACGGTATCATTCGGATTCACCTCTTTTTCAGGCACATTCCCTCCCGAAAAAGAGATAAATATATTACAAACCAAAGCAATACTTACTATCAGTAATTGTTTCATCGTGTACATTTTATTGGATTCTTAACTGCATGCAAAGGAAAACGATAAAATGTTACTTGTCAATCACTACAATTAGTGATATTTTTCCTTAATGCGGTTTAAAAATAAAATATACAGCCAGCACCATGATCAGTAGTGAATCTGAACACCTTCCCGAACTGGTTGTTATAAAGAGAAAAAGGAAAAATGAAAAAAGCATTGCTGATTGTCGACGTGCAGAACGATTTCTGTCNNACCTGATGAACCGGTTCGACATGGTGATCGCATCACAGGACTGGCATCCGGCCGACTCGGTACATTTTGAAAAATGGCCGGTGCATTGTGTGGCCGGAACGCACGGAGCCGACTTTCATCCGGATTTACTCAGTGATAAAATAGACCTGAAACTCAGGAAAGGAACGGATAACCGCGACGAAGGTTATTCTGCTTTTGAAGCGACAAACGTGGCGCTCACAAAATATCTCCGCGATCACAACGTGACAACAATCTATGTTTGCGGGCTGACGACCGACTACTGCGTAAAGCAGACCGCCCTTGATGCGGTGAAACAGGGATTCCATACCTATGTAATCACAGATGCCATCGCCGCCGTCAATGCTCAACCCGGAGATGATCGCAGCGCGTTGCACGAGATGTATGCTGCAGGTTGCGTCTTAGTAGAATCTGAAGAGATTTACAATTCTTCCCACTTTCAGGGTTAATTCTTCCCAAGAATTGGCGTTTTGTCTTATATTTGCCGAATGGAAAAAGATCTTTCTCTGCGTACCGTTCGGGTAATGCGTTACATTGTGCCCCTTCGTGAAGGGGGTTCGTTGCCTGCATTGGCAGAAGCAGACGACGGCTTTAAATATGTACTGAAGTTCCGGGGTGCAGGACATGGCACAAAAATGCTGATTTCCGAATTGTTGGGAGGAAAAATTGCATCTGTACTGGGATTGCACATTCCAGAACTGGTCTTTGCCACCCTCGACGAAGACTTTGGCCGTACCGAAGGGGATGAGGAAATTCAGGATCTGCTGAAGGGGAGCAAAGGACTCAACCTGGGAATGCACTTCCTTTCGGGTGCGATCGCCTTTGATCACACCATGACAATCGACCCGCTCACAGCATCAAAGATTGTCTGGTTCGATGCTTTCACCACCAATATCGACCGCACATTCAATAACACGAACCTGTTGTGGTGGCACCGCGAACTGTGGGTCATCGACAATGGCGCCTCCTTCTATTTTCATCATAGCTGGAAAGATTTTGAAAAGCATGCCCTCAATCCTTTCCCGCATGTTAAGGATCATGTGCTGTTACCGCAGGCTACAATGCTCAAAGAGGCAGACCTACTGGGTAAAGAGCTGTTGACCGACGGGCTGTTGCAACAGATCTCCGCACTGATACCGGATGAATGGCTTCGGTGGCCTCACACAAAGGAGACACCCGATGCAATCAGGGATGTCTATTTCCGTTTTATGAAAACGAGACTGCAGAATTCTCACCTCTTTCTAAACAGTGCCCGCAATGCAAGAGGTTAAATTATATCATTACGCGGTGATCCGCATGGTGCCGAAAGTGGAACGGGAGGAGTTCTTCAATATCGGGCTGATCCTTTTTTCGAAAGAAGCGAAATATATCCGGCTGGCCACGTATGTGTGCCCTAAGAAATACCGGTTGATGCAGGCAGAAACGGACTATGATGATGTGATGAATAACCTGGAGACACTCAAACAGATTGCTGAAGGCAACAAGGATTGCGGTCCCATTGCCTTGCTGGATATCCCCGAGCGTTTCCGGTGGCTTACTGCCACCCGCAGTTCCATTATCCAGACATCGCCAGTACATGCCGGAAAGACTGCCGATCTGGATAAAACCTTCGACCGCCTGTTTCAGGAGCTGGTCATTTAAAAACGATTGTTCACCGACCGAAGGTAAGTTCTGTGCTTGGTACCACGCCGATGCCCGGTTTGTCGGAGGCGATAATCTTGCCATTTTCCAGTGTGGCTCCTATGAAGCAGTCGTTCGCAATGAGCAGTGCCCCGTCGAGATCGGCAAAATCCATGCCCGCATAGAGCTGTGCAGCTGCCGATATGGCACAGGAGGTTTCTGTCATACAGCCCATCATCACCTTCATTCCCAGCGATTGCGCGAGCTGACGCATCTTCCATGCCTCGTGCATTCCGGTACATTTCATCAGTTTGATATTGATCCCCGAAAAAACGCCTTTCAGTCGCTCCACGTCGACGAGCCGCTGCACCGATTCATCGGCAAAGATGGGAAGCGGGCTCTCCTCCGTCAGTCGGGCGATATTGTCCAAATCAAACTTCGGCATGGGCTGCTCCACCATCACCACCCCCTTTTCTTTCAACCATAAGATCATATCCAAAGCCTCAGCACGGTTTTTCCATCCCTGATTGGCATCTACCGCCAGGGGGAGGTCGGTAACCGACCGGATGGCTTCAATCATCCGTTTGTCGTCGGGTCCACCCACCTTTATCTTTAAAATGTTGAAACGCCCCATTGCTTCGCGGGTCTTTTCCCGCACCACCTCATCGCTGTCGATTCCGATGGTGAAAGTGGTATCGGGCACGCTCTTTTTATCCAATCCAAAGATTTTATGCCAGGGGTTGCCCATGATTTTTCCTGCCAGGTCGTGCAAAGCAATGTCGACTGATGCTTTGGCCGCGGTGTTGGCGGGTGCAATCGCGTCGACATACATTAAAATCTCCTCCAGCCGTGTGGGATCTGAGAATCCGGACAGGTCCACCTTTTTCAGGAATTCAATCACCGAAGCCTGCGTTTCGCCCAGATAGGGCGGCAACGATGCTTCGCCGTAACCTGTAAGGCCGTCACATTCAAGTCTGGTAAGTACTACAGGTGTTGTTTGACGGGAGAAACCGGAAATGGTAAAGGTATGTCTTAGTTGTAAATCGTATGGGGTCCAGGATAGTTTCATTTTGGATGATGATCTTGTAGATTTATGGGATGCAGCATGCACAATAAGAGAAGGAGCTGTCAATGCGGCAGCTGCAACGACTGATTTTTTCAGAAACTGGCGACGGTCTTGTTTCATTTTATATTGCTGGTATGATGATAGAAGCTGTTCTCAAAGATATCCTCAATCCCGGCGCTGTTCACCTCACCGATGACACGTTTGGTACGAATATAACGATTGGCGTTAAATTCATCGTACAATGGATCAGCCGGATCAAAACTGTTGATGCGGACATAATCCGATGCATGGATAAACCGCTTGTTTCCAATATAAATACCCACATGCACCACCCGTTCCTTCGGGTTCTCCGCGGTTGCTTTCGTACCGAAGAAGACCAGGTCACCCGGCAGGGCGTCACTGAAGTCACCGGTCTCGTCTATCAGCTTTCCATAGCGCACCTGCTGCGATGCGTCGCGGGCAAGGATAATGCCGTGCATCCAATAGACCTGCTTCGTGAAACCGCTGCAATCCATCCCCTTGGTGGAAGTCCCTCCCCAGAGGTAGGGCACACCCAGCAGCTGTTTTGCAGTATTTACAATGCTCCCCCCCGTCAGCCGGTTCTTTTTCAGCCAGTCGGACACCTCCATTACATCGCTTTTTTTCACGAATGCCTCCCGTCCGTCGGGGTATTGCACCTGATAAAACCCTCCTTTTGCCGGTTTCACCACCAGCATATCGCCTGCCACCAGGTCGGAGACAGGCAGCGCGTCCTTGTCCGTATTCCCAAAAGAGCGGGCATGTTGGGAGGTGACGATCACCTTCGGCAGCTTCAGGTATTGCTGCCGTTGCGTATCCGTCATGGGTACCACCGATCCGTTCATCCAGCCGATATAACGGTCGGGTGTCTGCACCTTGTGCCAGCCGCCTTTCTGCTCCAGGATCCGTACCGGCATCCCGAGCAGCGCCTGCGATACCAGCTCGGCACCGTAACGGGGTTCGGCACGGAGCGTCCCCGCCGAATTGTAGATGATTCCCCATATCTCTTCACCGAGAGCCTTGTCAGGCAACAGCCGGATGTGGTCCTTCACCTGTGCCTCTGTATTTCGTGCCTGTGCAAGAAGCTCCTCATACGCCTCCCTGCTGGTTGTTTCACCATGCAGCACCAGCGTATCATTCAGTTGGGAAGCTGTTATTTGAAACAGCTCCACGCGGCCGTCCGGCGCATATTTCTCCTGTAACCCTGCAACTATCTGCTGTATATCACTGTTCTGGGCCATACCATGTAATGTTGAAAAGATCCATAAGAAAATGATGCCTGCTACTTTTCCCATGCTTCCAGTCTGTTGTTTAAAATTGGGCGAAATATACAATTTTTATTTGAATATCGCTCACAATCATTCTGAAAGGAGCCGGTAAAAGCGGTGTAGCTTTGGATTGCTTTATCTGACCGGAATGAGTCGGTACACTCGGGAAAAAGACCATTCCGGTCTATTTGATTTTTAGCCGATTGTAGTAAAATCTCCTCTTTTTTATTTATGTTTGTCCGGTAAATCAATGAACTGAAACGATGAGAACAAGTAGAAGTAAAATCCTGTTCCTGTTCTTTGTGACCCTATGCTGCTGTCTGACCGTAACCTGCACTTCACAAACAGTGAACAAACAAAAAGAAACCAAAATGACCAATAATACCCCGCAGAATCATCCCCAAGCCGAAAAGCTTGCCAGCGAACTGAAACAAAAAGGTATCAGCGACAAGGCAGTGCTCGTTGCCATAGCTTCTGTTCCCAGGGAAAAATTTATTGATGAAAGCTTACGGGATTACGCTTATCTTGATAAACCGCTGCCGATAGAAAAGGGGCAGACCATTTCCCAGCCCTATACTGTGGCATACCAGACCGAACTGTTGAAACTCAAACCGGGTGAAAAAGTACTGGAGATAGGCACCGGGAGCGGTTATCAGGCTGCCATCCTCTGTGAGATGGGTGCAGAGGTATATAGCATTGAAAGGTACGAAGCGTTGCATCTCACCGCAAAAGAAACGCTCCATAGACTGGGTTATCAACCTCATCTCTTTTTTGGAGACGGTTACGAAGGATTGCCTGAAGAAGCTCCCTTCGACAAGATTCTGCTGACTGCAGCCCCCGATGTGGTTCCCGAGAAGTTGTTAAGACAACTGCGCATAGGGGGATGGATGGTGCTCCCCCTGGGTGGAAGAACGGGGCAGAAGATGACTATGATCAAACGGCTGGGGGAAGAGAGGTTTAGTGAGTCGGAACACGGAGACTTTATCTTTGTGCCCATGCAGAAAGGTACCGAAGAATAAAAAGCACGTAAACGACTCATATTGGCTAAACAAAGCTGCCGCCAAAGAAATTCAGCGGCAGCGGACAATTGAACCAACAGGGAATTTTTATTTGCCGATGGGCAAACGGCTCAATTGTTTGATATGCTGCAGGTCGGTATAATCATATTGATAAATCCCATCTGCGGCTATCATCATCAACACATTGTTGAAGGGGATCACATCAAAACCGTCCATCTCTTTGAAGTGGGCAAGTACATTATCGGGATGCATGATGGTGAGCGGATCTTTGGTGTTAAAGATTCGAAGGCCATCGTCACAGACAAACAATGTCTCCCCATCTATACCCAATCCTTTCGGGCTTTTCATATTGTAGGTGACCATATGTTTGGGTTTTTTCACGTCACTCACATCCACAATAATCAGTTCGTTGGCATCCTGTCCACAGAATGTACCCGAGCGGACCGTCACATAAGCGATATCGTCTTCCACCACCACCGGATCGCAACCAAATACGTGGCTGATCATCGACTGGCGTTCCGGTTTTAAAGGGTCTTCCATGGAATATATGATCATGCCGGTGGGTGTACCCATAAACATGCAGTCCTTGTAGCTGAAGATGGTCTCCACATTAAACCCTATATAGAGATCTTCTCTTGCTTTCACGGGTGCATCACCGGTGAGGTTGAAGATACCAAGTATATTATTCATCACGGTATAGAGGTTGTCCTTATAAATGGTAAATCGTGACATGGAGCCGGCAATGCCGACACCTGCACCAGCTCCTTCACCCACCGAAGCATACATTGCATCCTCTTGCATACCGCCCCATCCCCACCAGCGTGGCTTATAATATCGTACCAGCTCCCTTTTCTCCACTTTCTTCCAGCCGATTACAATGCCATTCTTCCTGTCCATCGATTTTTCGTAGTCAATGCTGAATCCATTCTCCGTCGGAGGGAAAGCCAATGGGAATACCTCTTCTTTTCTACCTTTATAAACAGGTTTAGCAGGATCGGTGATATCGAACCAAACCAGGTCTACATACGAATCGGCATAGAGGATGTTGTTTCGAACTTGCATATCGGCATTTCCCAACAATTCAATAAACGCCACATTGCGGGGACTCGATGGATTCCTGTTATCGATCACATGAATTCCTTTCTCCGGCTGGGAAATGTAGAGATAGCCATTAAAAAACACAATCTTCCCCTGTTTCTCAATGGGTTGGGGCATCTCGACACCGACCATGCTTCTAAACTCGCTTGCAGGCATAAAAACCGGCTCATTGATGGTGTAGGAAACGTACTCTTCCACATAATCTTTACATCCGGCAAAGAGTAACAATCCGGCAATAAAAAATAAATAAGTCAACTTTTGCATAGCGATATAAATTAGTTATTTGAATTGTATTCTTAAACCAACATTAAGTCCGAATATAAACGGGTTCTCGGTGCGGGCGCTCAGCGGCTGATTGTTCTTGAAATAATAGAGCAGACGTGGTTCACCAAACAGATGCAAATTATTTTGCAACCGGTAGCTAAATCCGGCACCGCCCTGGGCAGAAAACTGAAGACCGGCTATGCGATTATATACCTCAGTGTGATGCACCACATCGCCCTGCTGTTCAATTTCCTGTTTATAAATGGAGCGTATCCCTTTTTCTACGGTAGCACCACCCAATAGATAAAGGCTCCAGGAGTCGTTCTGCCATACCTGGTATCTCAGGTTTAGCGGTATCCCGATATAATGTTGCTGCAGTGTGCCCCGATAGACCAACTGATCATTCCGCCGGAAACGGGAAAACAGATAGGTATAGGATAATCCGGTTTCCAGGCTGACATTGTTTCCAACTGGAAAGTCGGTAGTCACACCAACCGTAACCGGAAGACGATGCGCGATTTCAGTATAATCACCGGGGGTTAACAGGTTATATTTTTCACCCTGACTGGTTTCGGAATCGTTGGGGAACCCGTTACCCGGAACAGGGTTGTCGTAATAAAATGATTCATTTCCGTCGTATCCCCCAAAGGTGATATCCGGCAGGCTGTTGCCGCTACCCAAAGCCAACAAGAATGAATGTTGTTTTTGCGGATCTTGTGTCTGAACGGGAATCGGTGCAGATGCTGTCGATGATGCGATCGTCTCATCCGGTTCCAGCGGCCCTGTCTGTGCGACCACATCTTCAGATACAGCCTCGGAGAGAAGAGATTCTGAGTCGGCAGCTTTCCAGATATCAGAAGAGGCTCTAAAGGAAACGTCCGCCTTTTTCATTTCGCTTTTTTGAAGTGGTGCCTCTTGTGCAACCAGGGTTCGCGCCGATGACTCTTCTTTTTGCGTGAAGACTGGCTCTCTGACAGGAATATCAGGTTGTTTCCCTATATTTTCAGTATCCTCCTGCGCCATTTCGGCGGCACGTTCATCCGACAAAGGATTCAGAAGGAACAAAAATCCCAGGAACAGGGCAGCCACACCGGCCACCGCCCATATCCAGTACACCGGAATTTTT
>DFYK01000011.1 GCA_002383605.1 Proteiniphilum sp. UBA4084
GTGCCTGGAAATCCTTCCAGGTGAAATCGTTGTCCTTGGTTTCCGGCGCGTTGGCAGTAAGCACATAGCGCAACACATCCTGTTTTCCGGGAAACTCTTCCAGATATTCGTGCAACCACACTGCCCAGTTGCGCGAAGTAGATATTTTATCCCCTTCCAGGTTGAGGAACTCGTTGGCGGGCACGTTCTCCGGCAGGATAAAAGAGCCTTCGGCCTTCAACATCGACGGGAAAACAATGCAGTGGAAGACAATGTTGTCTTTCCCGATGAAGTGTACCAATTTGGTCTCCTCATCCTTCCACCATTTCTCCCAGCTATCAGGCAGTAGTTCTTTTGTGTTAGAGATATAGCCGATGGGGGCGTCAAACCAAACGTAGAGCACTTTACCTTCAGCCCCTTCTACCGGCACCGGCACGCCCCAGTCGAGGTCACGGCTCACCGCCCGCGGCTGCAGACCCAGGTCGAGCCACGATTTACATTGGCCGTAGACATTGGTCTTCCACTCTTTGTGGTCTTCCAGTATCCACTGGCGTAGCCATGCTTCGTGTTTGTCCAGGGGAAGATACCAATGTTTAGTGTTCCGCATCACTGGCACGCTGCCACTCAGGGTTGATTTGGGATTGATCAGGTCGGTGGGGCTGAGCGAGGTACCACACTGTTCGCACTGATCACCATAGGCTCTTTCATTGCCACAGTGCGGGCAGGTACCTGTGATATATCTATCTGCCAGAAACTGACCTGCCTCCTCATCGTAATACTGCTCGCTCTCCTGCTCGGTAAACTCGTTTTTATCGTAGAGCGTGCGGAAAAAGTCGGACGCTGTCTTCCGATGAATTTCGGAAGTGGTACGGGAATAAATGTCGAAGGTGATTCCAAACGCTGCGAACGATTCTTTGATCAGCCCGTGATAACGATCCACGATATCCTGTGGCGTGACACCCTCTTTTCGGGCTTTGATGGTGATAGGTATTCCATGCTCATCGGAGCCGCCGATAAAGAGGACTTCTTCACCTTTCAGCCGCAGATAGCGGGCATAGATATCGGCAGGAACATACACCCCTGCAAGGTGTCCTATGTGCACCGGCCCGTTGGCGTAGGGCAGCGCAGATGTGATCAGTGTGCGTTTGAATTGTTTCAACATATTGATTTCAGCAAAAATGAGAATTGCTTTTTGTTATAATCCGCAAAGGTACGAAAAATAGCTCTTTTCTCCGTAACTTATTTTTTTGCAATTAATATTGGCTGTGGGAGCTTCGCCCGTGATGGCCCATTCTTGCGATGAAGTGGCGTCGATGACTGCGATCGCCTCCAAATTGGATCATCCCGGGCACGTGGAAGCATTTCTGCATTTTGCGGATGGAACAATGATGGTTGAACGCGATTTGCACCAGTTGTTTACAGGCGAATTGGCATTAAAGCCGGAAGATGAAAATGAACCGTCTCCTACCTGTTTATTGTATACTTCATATCTTTTGAGACAAATAAGCAGTGCTCCTGTCGAGGTGATGCTGGGTGCTGTCCTGCCCTGTTTCTGGATTTATAAGGAGGTTGGAGATTATATCCTGGCGCATCAGATCACTGTGAACAATCCTTACCAGCGTTGGATAGACACGTACGGAGGGGAAGAGTTTGAAAAGTCAAACGCGGCGGCCATTTCCATCTGCGATGAGGTGGCGGAAAAATGTACCCGGGAGCAGCAGGATGCCATGACGAAAGCATTTGTGACCTGCTCAAAGCTGGAATGGATGTTTTGGGACAGTGCATATAAACAGCAACAATGGAGCATTTAAACGGAAAAAATATGAAGAAGTATAAAACAGCATTGTCAATTGCGGGCAGCGACCCCAGTGGCGGTGTCGGCATTCAGGCAGACCTGAAGACCTTTTCTGCCTGTGGCTGTTACGGAACCACAGCAATTACGGCAGTTGTTGATGAAAATACAGTGGGTGTGACCGGTGTACATCCGGTACCCGTTCCGTTTGTAGTAGGCCAGATCAAATCGGTGCTGGATGATATGAAATAGGAAAGGGGCATGGTCCCGTGCATCATTTCTTTGAGTTCTGGGAATAATAGATGACACCTTTTGCATCTACTTTGTAATAATTTACAAAAACTTCCTGCCTGCCTGAGCGTTATACTGAAATAAGCTGCGAAGTATGCAGTGAAGCAGGTAATCCTGTCGTTTATTCAGATAAAAAGATTGGTATGAACTTCAATTTACAGGGAAAAACAGCCATCATCGGCGGAAGTAGCAAGGGGTTAGGCAAGGCCTGTGCCTTGGCACTGGCCCGCGAGGGTGTGAACATTGTGTTGTGCGCCAGAAACGAAGAGACATTGTATGATTCGCAACGGGAGATCGAAGCACTGGGTGTGCAGACACTTGCCCTTACAGCGGATATGACCAGCGCAGATGACAATGTGCGCATCGTGCGGGAGACAGTATCCCGTTTCGGAGGTGTGGATATCCTGGTGAATAATTCAGGCGGACCCAAGCCAGGTAGCTTTCGCGATGTCTCTGATGAGGATCTGGATGATGCCTACAACACGGTGCTGAAATACAATATCCGAATGATCCGGCTCTGTCTGCCCTATATGGAGAAGAAGGAGTGGGGCAGGATTGTCAACATCACATCGATTACCGTGAAAGAGCCGGCCTCCAACATGGTACTTTCGAATATTTTCCGTACCGCCGTGGCCAGTTATGCCAAAACCATCAGCAAGGAGCTGATCGCAAAGGGAATCACCATCAACAACGTGGCTCCCGGATACTTCCGGACCGACAGGGTCACACAACTGATGAAGGCACGCGCTGAAGCCGAAGGTATTTCTGTGGATGAGTATGAGCAGAAAGCAATTGAAGCCTTTCCGCACAAGCGCTATATGGATCCGCAGGAGCTGGGCGACATGGTGGCTTACCTCTGCTCAGATCAGGCACGCTCCGTGAACGGCACCACAATCCAGATCGACGGAGGGCTGCTCAGCGGATTGCTCTGATTTATTACACCTATTTTACAAGTATGCAACTAAAAAAGAGACATTCAGATGTTTTACGGGGACCCATTGCCCGTGATGCACGTAAAAAGAGTAGCTGTTCGAAGCGAAGCAAGTTTCTACTCTTTTAGTGCATGCGGGCAAATATGGGTCGTAAAACATCGTCAGTCGATGATTTAGTTGCATACTTACTACTCAGTTTTTTTTAAATTTCTCGTTCGGATATTCTTTTCTGAAACCGCTCCAATAATCTCCGATGGTCTTCTTCACTTCCCTGTGCAGGATCAGTAGCCCAATCAGGTTGGGTACCGTCATGAAGGCCACAGTGAGCATGGAGAGGTTCCAGATGATGGTGGTGTCAATGAAGGAGGCCACGAAAAAAGCCACCACGAAAATAATCCGGTAAATTATGACATACCTCGTACCCAACAGGTAGGTTACCGCCCTGTCGCCGTAATACGACCAGGCAATGGCGGTGGAGAATGCAAACAGCAACAAACCAAGGGAAACAATATATTTGCCTGAGTTGCCCAGAAAACTCTGCGTAAAAGCCACCGTGGTAAGCGGCGCGCTGTGTATCAGCGAGAAGCCGGTAAAAACAAGATCGCCTGAAGTCTGCGCCACTCTTCCATTTGCCACGGTTATCTCCCCGGTAAAGGGAAGCCCTCCCCTGGTTACCACTATTCTTTCCGCCACCGAGCGTGCATGAAGAATGGAATTGTCGTTTTGAATTTTTCCTTCAACTACCTTGAGTGTGCCTGTAAACAAGGGCATAAAACCTTTGTTGTTCAGATAATCCCTGAGTGCCGCAGCCTCTGTCGCATCGTGCTCATCGTAACTTCCCGCCAGTACCACCATATCGGTTCGCTGGAACTGGTTGGATACTTTCTGGTTCCAGACGCCCGAGGAGAGCAGTACCATTCCGGTAAGGAAGCAGATGATGATGGTGTCGATAAAAGGTTCCAGGATGGCCACCATACCCTCCGAAACCGGTTCATGCGCTCTGGCGGCAGCATGGGCAATGGGTGCCGATCCCTGGCCTGCCTCATTGGAGAAGAGTCCCCGGTTGACGCCGTTATTGAAGGCGAAGGCAAATCCGGCACCGAGAAAACCGCCTACGGCGGCTGTTCCGGTGAACACATCGGTGAAAAGCGACACAAAAGAGGGAAAAATATTTTGATAATTGGCGATGATTACGGCTATGGCCCCCAGAAAATAGACGATGGCCATGAAAGGTACCAGCTTTTCCGTGACCTGGGCAATGCGGCGAATACCGCCGATGATAATCAACGCCAGTAAAACTGCCATCACGGCACCCGTGATAATATGCTGAATACCAAAGGTGGCAAAGATGGCATTGGAGATGCTGTTGATCTGTGGTAAACTTCCTGTTCCAAAAGAGGATAATACCGTGGCAATTGCAAAAAAACCTCCCAGCC
Organism: Proteiniphilum sp. UBA4084; assembly: GCA_002383605.1. Classification (GTDB taxonomy): domain Bacteria; phylum Bacteroidota; class Bacteroidia; order Bacteroidales; family Dysgonomonadaceae; genus Proteiniphilum. The sequence goes on from DFYK01000011.1 coordinate 4,431, forward strand.
AGTATCCCGTTTTGATCATTTTGCCACTTTTTAAAGTGATATTCAACCGTTTTTTCATGAAATACATCGGTCCCCCGGCTACCATCCCTTTCTCGTCGAACTCCCTGTATTTGTGTGAGAGTGTCACCTCCACAAATTTAGTACACATACCCAGAAATGCGGTTATCAGCATCCAGAAGAGGGAGGCAGGACCTCCCAAGTGGACTGCCAGCGCCACCCCGGCAATATTTCCCGTACCCACCGTTCCCGATAGTGCCGTAGCCAGTGACTGAAAGTGGGTCGTATCGCCTTTGTCGCTTTTTTTATCATATTTGCCTTTCACTACGCGGATGGCATGCCTGAAATAACGGATCTGAGGAAACTTCAGATAGAGTGTAAAAAAAAATCCGGTACCTAAAAGCAAGAAAATAAACCAGTTGTTGCCGCCTATATATTGATGTAAGGTGGTGAAGAATGTATTGATTTGCTGCATAATAAAAGCAGTATTATGTGATAGAATAACCAAAAGTTCAAAAATATATATAATCTTTTAATTAGTTAGTGAAAAATTATTTAAAATATTAAATTTACTCCGTTAAGGAGTGATCTTTATTATCTTTGCGATAACTTTTTTACATAATCATCATGGATAGACGAAATTTTCTAAAAAAATCAGCTATTACAGCAACCGGTTTAAGTCTGACACCTTTGATGGGAAAATCCTTTTCCTCCCTATACGGCCAGTCAGCGCCAGGCAACAAAATCAAAATAGGTCTGATAGGTTGCCGCAATCAGGGATGGAGCAATCTCAAAGCTTTTCTGCAATATCCCGAAGTGGAGTGCATCTCTCTCTGCGACGTGGATGATCAGTGGCTCTATCAGCGTGCGGCAGAATACGAAGAGTTAAAAGGAAATAAGCCGGCACAACTGGTGAAGGACTGGCGCAGGGTAATCGACAACAAAGATGTGGACATGTTGATCATCGGTACTCCCGACCATTGGCATTGTCTGCAGCTGATTGCCGCCTGTGAGGCAGGTAAGGATGTGTATGTGGAGAAACCACTGGCTAACACCATCGAAGAGTGCGATCTGATGGTAAAGGCAACCCGGAAATACAACCGGATTGTGCAGGTGGGGCAGTGGCAGCGTAGCGACCCGCACTGGGATGAGGCTGCGGCTTACGTCCAGAGTGGAGCACTGGGACGGGTAAGAACCGTAAAAGTATGGGCATACCAGACCAGCAAATGGACACTGCCGGTGGTGGCTGATTCAGCCGTACCTGCCGGTGTGGATTACGATATGTGGCTCGGCCCGGCACCCAAACGCAATTTCAATCAGAACCGTTTTCACTATAACTTCCGCTTCTTCTGGGATTATGCCGGCGGGTTGATGGCCGACTGGGGTGTGCACCTGCTCGACTACGCCATGAAAGGGATGAATGCCGGTCTGCCTTCTTATGTTTACGGTGCCGGCGGCAAATTCGGTTACCCCGACGATGCCATGGAGACGCCCGACACGCTCATGGCAACCTACAAATATCCCGATTTTAATATCATCTGGGATCATGCCTGTGGAATTGGCAACGGACTCTTCGGATTGCGTGAAGGTGTTGCCTTCTTTGGAGAGAATGGCACGCTCATCCTTACCCGCAGCGGTTGGGAGGTTGTTCCCGAGCAAGCTGTGAACAGCCGTAATTTCCCTTATTGCTACCCCTGTGACGATGAAAGAAAACCGAATACCCTTCGCATGGAAGCAATTGAAAAAAGGAAAGGTTCGGGCAAAGGCCTCTACATGCATGCGGGCAACATGCTCAATTGCATGCAGACGCGCAATCTGCCCAACGCCGATATTGCCATTGGCGCTGAAGTGGCAAAACTAAGTCATCTGGCCAACATCTCCTGCAGGGTGGGCAGTGCGCTGAACTGGGACAACAAGGCCGGTCAGTTTATCGATAACCAGGAAGCCAACCGTTTGATAAAAGCAAATTACCGGGCTCCCTGGAAATTGCCCAAGGTTTAATGAGTGACAGGTTCTGACGCGCACAAGCGTGTCAGAACTTTGGTAATGTAAAAAGCAAGAGGGTGAAATCACGCGGTGATTCACCCTCTTGCAATATGTTTATCGGCGACGAAAATCGCGTTCTGTCAGAAGCGGTTTACCCAAGCTTCAAAAGCCTGCAGGTAGTCGCGCAGTAAAGTTCTTGTATCCTCTTTCAGCAGTTTCCCGTCTTCTCCGAAAAGCGACATGGTGTTGCCTATATATGCTTCAGGCTGTTGCATCATGTAAACATTTACGAATACCATGGGTTGACGTAGCACGTGATTGGCTGCTTCACCTCCCAGGGGACTGATGGAGCTGCTCACAATCGCACCGGATTTCCCGCCCCAGTTGTTTTGTCCGTAGGGCCTTGATGCCACGTCAATGGCATTTTTCAATACACCCGGAATAGAACGATTATATTCCGGTGTGAAAAAAAGATAGCCATCGGCCTCTTTAATTTTCTTGCGGAATTCAACCCACTCTGCCGGGGGATTATGATCGAGATCTTCGTTGTAATGTACCAACTGACCTATTTCCACCAGCTCCATTTCCAGTGAATCGGGAGCCATTGCAATCATCTCTTTGGCCAGTTTCCTGTTGTATGACTCTTTGCGTAAACTACCTACCAAAACGGCAATTTTCTTCTTTTCCATTTTTTAAGCTTATTAATTGTTTGTCGTTTCTTTACTCTCTTTAAAGAACAAAATGTTCTCTGCACCAGTAAATTTATATTTGAAGGTAATAACGTCCGAGATCTTAATTTGTTTAATTGTTAATTTCTATGGGCCATTTTACTTCAGACTACCATTTTCTTTGCCCTGCAGGATCAACTCTTCCAGCATTTCCTGTATCTTTTTCGGCCCCTTTTCAATTCCTTTCAGTGTTGTACGCACCTGCTCCGCGGTAATCTGTGTTTCCCGCCAGCTCGTGCCCTTGCTGTATGTATTCAGTAGTACCGGCATGATCTTGTCGACCGATGCTGCAAAAATAGCATCGGGTGTCNNTAAGGCAACAGGGTGAATATCTTTTTTGCTGCCTGATTTTCCCTGTCGAATTTATTTTTGTTTGCCTCCTCATCAAAAATGAAGGTGTCACCCGCTTCAATTTCCACCAGATCGTGGATGGCGATCATCCTGACGATATGCAGCAGATTGAGCTCATGCTTGTTTTCGGCATATTCAAACAGCAACAGGGCCGTCAGGATGGTGTGCCAGGTATGTTCTGCCGTATTCTCCCGTCGTGAATCGTCGGTTATGTAGTTGTGGCGGATCACATTTTTCAGTTTGTCAGCCTCCAGGATAAACCCGATTTGTTGCTTCAGTCTTTTGTTCATAAAATATGATGTATATAAGAGGTTTCTCAGTTATGGCTGCTTTCTTCTTTCAATAAGATTCTCCTGTTTCAGGGAATTCTTCTTCTCTTCGTCCCTCAGGTTCCGCAGATAATAATGAAAGGTGGTGTCAGGCTTCACCACAATCATTTGAAATTGGTGATCGGGAGGTACAATTATCGGCATGTTGTCCTGGGGAGCAGTCAGCACCCTCTCTTCGGTCGCTTTCTCCTGATTCTTTTTCTTCAGGTATTTTTCCCATATCGGGTTTGGAATGGTGTCACCGGGAAAAAAGAGGAGCGTATCGGCAGATTCAATTTTAAAAGGAGGCAAAGTGGACGGGATAGAATCCCATGGCAACCTCTTGGGCTCTTTATGCTGTGACATCAAATTCACGCCATAAAGCCCGATCAGTAATGAGATCAGAATGAGCTTTTTCATATCCTGTGATTTAGGTATGACAAATATATATTTAACCGATCACATTTCCAAATGGATTATCTGAAACGGGCAAAAAAAAGTTTCATCAGATCGGCACAGTCATCGGCCATGATCCCCGAGGTTACCGTCGTTTTGGGATGCAACAGATGAGAAGAGATGCGTGAATATCCCCTTTTCTCATCGGGAGCGCCATACACAACCCGTGAAATCTGGGCCCAACGTAGTGCGCCGGCACACATGGGACATGGTTCCACCGTGACATAGAGCGTGCAGTCGGTCAGATATTTTCCGCCCATCACATTGGCGGCAGCAGTGATAGCCTGCATCTCGGCATGGGCGGTCACATCGGTCAGCACCTCCGTGAGATTGTGTGCGCGGGCAATAATACGCTGATTGGATACGATCACTGCACCCACAGGTACCTCTCCCTTGTCGAATGCCTGGTGAGCTTCCTGTAAAGCCTGTCGCATGAAATATTCGTCGTCTAACATACTGTGATTTTACCTGGTTTAAACGGCCTGTTGTGGTTGTCCGTTTCTTCGTCGTAACCATCTTCTGTGCTTGCCGTTCCTATCGGCGCATCTCATTTTCTTCAAACAGTGTGGGATAATCCTGATCCATATTTTTCAGTATGTGATTGAGGACCGTTTCACGAAACCATCGTGAGCGGTTGGTAATCTTGTATTTTTTCAGGTAGAAAGCAATCAGCTCATGCTCTTCGTCGCTCAGCATAAACTCTGCTTTTCTGGTGCGTGGCTTTCTTCTTCCCTGCAGCTTATATCCCTTCGTCCTCATGTAAAACCTTTGAATTTCCCTGAAAGCGTCCTATGAAAAAACAAAAACAGCCGCTTTTCCTTTGCTGGTACAAAAAAACAAAATATTTTCGCCAAAAAGAAGTATTTATAACCTAAATTTGTATTTTTACGAAGTTATGGGCTTTTCTGTCGCAAAAAAAGATGGCTGATCACAATGAGTTGGGCTGGAAAGGAGAGGAGGCCGCGGTAAACTACCTGACCTCTAAAGGACATCGTATTGTGGCGCGAAACTGGAGATTCCAGGGCTATGAAGTGGATATCATTTCGGAAGATGGAGCCTACATTGTTTTTGTGGAAGTAAAGACTCGCACATCGACAGCATGGGGTAACCCCGAGGATTTCATCGGGAAACAGCGCATGCGACGCATGATTCAGGCTGCCGGTATTTATCTGAAAATGAACTGTATCGATAAGCCAGCCCGATTCGACATCGTCGCTGTCATCGGCGAAAGGCAGCAATTTGAGCTGGAGCATATAGAAGATGCCTTTTTGCCTTTTCTGTAAACACAGGGTAGCAGAAACTCCGTCGACAACAAATTTTCAGGGAGAAACGATGAATATTGAAGAACTTTTCGACTATTGCACGGCCATTCCCGGTGCCGAGGCAACCACACCTTTCAACGATGTGACCATCGTGATGAAGGTGATGGGAAGGATGTTTGCCATGATCCCCACCGACAGCGACCGGTTGTGCATCACCGTGAAGTGCAATCCCGACGAGGCAGTAAAGTTGCGTGAAGAATATGGGTGTGTGGAGAGTGCTTTTCACATGAACAAGACACACTGGAATACCATCTGGCTGGACGGCGACATGCCGGAAAGAGAAATTAAAAAATGGATCGATCACTCTGTAGAGGAAGTGGTAATGAAACTACCCAAAAAACTACAACAGCAATATTATGGATCAGTTAAGTAAAGAGCGTCTCACCATTCGGGTCGATGAGGTTGATTCCACCAACCTATACTTGAAACGACTGGCCAGAGAAGAGCATCCCGAAGAAGGATCGCTTGTGACAGCCGAATATCAGACGGCGGGTCGTGGACAAATGGCTAACTCCTGGTTTTCAACAAAGGGAGATAATCTGATGTTTAGCCTGCTGATATACCCCAGGAAGGTGGAGGCTGCAGGACAGTTCATTATTTCCCGCATCGCCTCCCTGGCGGTGAAGAATACCCTCGATCAGTTCACTGACGACATCCGTATCAAATGGCCCAACGATATCTACTGGAAAGAAAAAAAGATAGCCGGAATGCTTATTGAGAACGATATTCAGGGAAAGCATATTGAAAATTCCGTCATCGGTATCGGTATCAACATCAACCAGCAGGACTTTCCTCCCGAGTTGCCGAATCCGGTGTCATTGCGGCAAATTACCGGAACGATACAAGACAGGGATTACATCCTGGAGACGTTCATGCGGGAATTTTTCCTGTTGTATCGCGATCTGCAGCAAGGAGAGATTCAAACCATAGAAGATGAGTATATGCTCGATCTCTATCGCATAAATGATTATTACTGGTTTCAAGACGAAGGTGGAAAATTCCAGGCAATGATTGAGGACGTCATGCCCTCGGGACACCTGCTGTTGCGGACACTCGATGGCGATGAAGTGCGGAAATACGCTTTCAAGGAAGTCTCTTTCATCGATTGATACAAGACACAAGATACAAGACACAAGATACAAGACACAAGATACAAGATACAAGACACAAGATACAA
>DFYK01000114.1 GCA_002383605.1 Proteiniphilum sp. UBA4084
GAAAACCGCAATGTAACAGGCGACATAGCAAGAGAGATTCTGAAAAGCTGTTCCTCCCCCTATTAACATACTTGAAAATTCTACCGCACGGTTTTATGGAGTGATGGAAAGATTTTGTAAATTTGGTTTTTTAAAACCCAAATAATGCAAAAAATAACCACACTGATTCTGGCAAGCCTCTTTGTTTTGCAGGCTTTAGCCCTCGATGACGCCCGCATGTTGCGTTATCCCGACATCAACGGAAACCTTGTCACTTTTGTATATGCCGGCGATATCTGGACGACAGATGCCTCCGGCGGTAACGCCAGGCGTCTCACCTCCCACCCTGGTATCGAGTTGTTTCCCAAGATTTCACCCGACGGGAGGTGGATCGCCTTCTCGGCAGAGTATTCCGGAAACCGGCAGATATGGGTGATGCCATCCCAGGGTGGCACGGCACGACAGCTCACTTTCTACAACTCAGTGGGTGAAATGCCACCCCGGGGCGGGTTCGACCACGTGGTGCTCGACTGGACACCAGACAGCCGGCGCATCCTCTTTCGGGCCAACCGTAGTGCGTTTGGAGAACGCAATGGTCGCTATTTCACCGTTGGATTGGAGGGAGGACTCGAGGAGCCGCTACCCCTTGTCAACGGCGGTTTCGCTACTTACTCACCCGATGGCTCACAGCTCTGCTTCACGCCGGTAGACCGCGAGTTCCGTACCTGGAAAAGATACAAGGGTGGACGCGCCACTGAATTGTGGAGTTACGACCTCCAGAACAACAGCGACCGGCAGATTACCCTATGGAGCGGATCGGACCAGTGGCCGGTGTGGCAGGGAGACCATATCTTCTATGCTTCCGACCGTGATGCACGTCTCAACATCTGGCGCTATAATACCATCACCGGCGAAAACGAGCAGATCACCCATCACACAGATTTCGACGTGATGTGGCCCTCGGGCGATAAGGGCAGGCTGGTATACGAGAATGGCGGCTACCTCTACCTGCTGGAACTCTCTACCGGTAAATCGACAAAAATTACGGTTTCTATTCTTTACGACAACCCCAATTTACAATCCCACTTCAGGAATGTCACAGAATTTGTCGGCAGTTACAGCCTCTCGCCCACTGGAAAAAGAGTGCTCTTTGAAGCCCGGGGTGACATTTTCTCTGTTCCCACCGAAAAAGGGGAGATAAAAAATCTCACCAACTCACAGGGGGTGCGGGAACTCTCGCCCGTTTGGTCTCCCGATGGCAGGCAGATTGCTTACTACTCCGATGCCACCGGTGAGTATGAGCTTTACCTCCTCGAAAACAAGGGGGGTGCTCAACCACGACAAATTACCAGCGGCTCTGCTGCCTGGAAGTATGACCCTGAGTGGTCGCTCCGCAGCACACACCTGGTATATAGCGACCGCACCATGAAGCTGTGGTTGGTAGATGCTGCCACAGGCAGACAGATAGTCATCGATGAGGCTTCCGGCGAAGAGATCAGGGACTACACCTTCTCTCCCGACGGCGACTGGGTAGCTTATAGTAAACCATCGCCCAACTACCAGTCGGCACTCTGGCTCTACCAGCTGTCGACCGGCAAAAAGCAGCAGATCACCGATGCCACCTTCTCCGACGGCAACCCGGTGTTCAGCCGCGACGGCAGATTTTTGTTTTTCCTTTCCAACCGCGACTTCAACCTCGCTTTTAGCAGCTTTGAGTTTGATTATCTCTACAACAATGCCACACGCATCTATGCTATTCCGTTACGAAACGACGGTACTACACTGACTCCCTATAAGGACGATGCAGAACCTGCAGGCGTTGAAAAAAATAAAGACCGGGATAAAGCCGATAACGAGAAGGATTCAACCCTGCCCACCGAGATGAAGGTGGTGATCGACTTCGGCAACATCGGCAATCGTATTGAGGTGCTGCCCATGCCGGCAGGCAACTACCGCATCATGGGCGTCACAGAAGAAGGCTTGCTCTACTCAGCCGGCAATAAGGTCATGCGTTACAACCTCAAAGAGGAGAAGACCGAAGAGATTCTCGACGGCGCCGGTTCCGGCATCTTGTCTGCCAACGGAAAATCTTTTATCTACCGTACAGGAAAAGAATATGCTGTAGCAAAAACGGAACCGGGACAAAAAGCCGGAAACAACAAGATCGACCTGAACAATATGACAATGAAGATCGATCCCCGCGCAGAGTGGAATCAAATCTATGCCGACGCCTTCCGTATTTTCCGCGACTACTTCTATGTGAACAACCTGCACGGTGTGGACTGGCCCGGAATACGGAAGAATTACGGGGAGCTGCTGCCCCATGTGCCAAGCCGTTTCGATCTTGACTACATCCTCAATGAGGTAGTCAGCGAAACCAATACCGGCCACGCATATGTGGACTGGGGAGATATCAACCGGGTGGAAAGAATCGAGGGGGGGCTGCTGGGCGCGGAGCTGGAAGCCGACCTCAAAGCAAAACGTTACCGAATCCGGAAGATCTATGCCGGTGAGAACTGGAATGAAAGCCGCCGCTCGCCCCTTACCGAAAGCGGAGTTGATGTTAAAGAAGGAGACTATCTTCTTCGCATCAACGGACAGGAGCTCACCACCGCACAAAATCCCTATGAACTGCTGGAGAACCTCGGCGGTCGCCACGTGGAGGTGACCGTCAACGGTGCGCCCACCACAACCGGTGCAAAAAGCTATACGGTAAAGACCATCAACAGTGAGACCGAACTCAGGTATCTCGACTGGGTAAGGAGTCGCCGTGAGATGGCAGAACGTCTCTCAGGCGGCCGGATCGGATATATCCACGTACCAAATACTGCCATCGAGGGGAATCGTGAGCTCTTTAAAGGGATGCTGGCCTACAACAACAAGGAGGCGCTGATCATCGACGACCGCTATAATGGCGGCGGCTTTATTCCGGACCGGATGATCGACCTGCTCAACCGGCGTACGCTGGTCTACTGGTACCGTAACGGCCTGCCGCAACCAATGAAGTCGCCAGGCATCGCGCACGACGGCCCCAAAGCCATGCTGATCAACGGCTATTCCTCGTCCGGAGGTGATGCCTTTCCCTACTTCTTCCGAAAAACCGGTGAAGGAAAATTGATTGGTACCCGCACCTGGGGCGGTCTGGTGGGTATCTCCGGCAACGCCCGCCTGGTGGATGGCGGTTACATCTCCGTGCCTCGCTTTGGCATCTACGATGAAGATGGACAATGGATCATTGAAGGTATTGGTGTCTATCCGGATATCGAGGTGGTAGATCGTCCCGATGAGCTCGCCAGGGGCAACGATCCCTCCCTCGTAAAAGCGGTTGAGGTGTTACTGGAGGAGCTTCAAAAAAATCCCCCCAGGCAGGTTACTGCTCCTACCCCTCCGAATCGCTCTCAATGGATTGAAAAAGATTTTTGAAGTAAAACAATTGTATATAACAGGTTGTTGTAAATAAGATTGATTTCAAGTTTACTAAACAAAAATTCTATGAAGCATTTACAAATTACAGCATTTCTTATCCTTGCATTCTTTTTTCTGTCTGCCTCCTGTGATGAGCGGAAGGAGAATGCCCAGCAACCTCCTGCCGATCCTCTGCCACCGGTGGAGACGCAGCAACCCAATACCAGCTACAGCCCCGCTTTTGAGGGACAGACGCGCATTGCCGGGGTGCGGACCACCACCCCATATGCGGCAACCATCATCGCCAGTGGACTGTCCAACCCGTGGGCTGTTACTGCCCTCCCCGACGGGCGGTTGGTGATCACCGAAAAGGAGGGCACCTTGCGACTCGTCACCACCGATGGCAATGTGAGCGAAAAAATCTCCGGCTTTCCCGAAGTGGACGACAGACGACAGGGCGGATTGATGGACGTAGCGCCGGCACCTGACTTTACCTCCAGCCGGATGCTATATTTCACATTCGCCGAACGCACTCCCCAGGGTTCTCTTACTGCAGTGGGTAAAGGGAGGTTGTCGGACAATGAAACGAGCGTGGAAAACTTTCAAACCATCTACCGTGCCATTCCCTATTACGACAACAGCATGCATTTCGGCAGTCGCATTGTGTTTGATAAAAAGGGCAATATCTTTGTTTCTACCGGTGAACGGTCCGATCTGGCTACCCGCCCCAACGCCCAGAAGCTAAATACCGCCCATGGCAAAGTGGTCTATATTACTACTGAAGGTAATCCAGTGGCAGGTAATCCGTTTATCAACACCGCCGATGCACTGCCCGAAATTTACAGCTACGGCCATCGCAATCCGCAGGGGCTTGACATCCACCCTGTTACAGGCGAACTGTGGCTCAGCGAGATGGGTCCGCGTGGGGGCGATGAGATCAACCTCATTCAGCCTGGCAAGAACTATGGCTGGCCCACCATCACCTATGGTATTGAGTATAACGGCAACACCATTGGCGATGGCATTACCCAAAAAGAAGGGATGGAGCAACCCGTTTACTATTGGGATCCGGTGCAGTCGCCCAGTGGCATAGCCTTTTACAGTTCCAATGTGATCCCCGAATGGGAAAACAACCTTTTCGTCGGTGGTTTGAGCAGCCGACATATTGCGCGACTGGTCTTCAAAGAAGGCAAGGTGGTAGGTGAGGAACGCCTATTGGAAGAAGAGGGACAACGCATCCGTGATGTGGCCGATGGGAAGGATGGGTCACTTTATGCAGTGACCGACGAAGGGCGGCTCTATCGGATCGCAAAAAAATAATTAAAATAAACAATCATGGATAAACGCGAATTTATTAAACGAAGTGTCGCCGGTGCCGTGGCCATTGGTGCAACGGGAAAAATATCCACCGCCTTTGCCGATACGACAGATGTGCAAAACATGTCCGTGAACAAAGGTATCAAAAGGAAGTTGGGGAAAACAGGGTTCGAAGTTTTTCCGGTAGTCTACGGCGGCATTGTTTCAAGCAGAGACGGACAGGCTGCATCAGACAATTATGTTGCCTGGGCACTGGACAGGGGAATCAATTATTTTGATGTGGCTCCTTCGTATGGTGATGCACAAGAGAAGCTCGGTATTTCGCTGAAACCTTTTAGAAAAGAAAATTATCTGGCCTGTAAAACCACACAACGTTCCAGGGAAGGTGCAGAGAAGGAGTTTGAAGAATCTCTGCGGTTGTTGCACACCGATTACTTCGATCTTTACCAGTTGCACAGCCTCACTACAGCTGAAGATGTGGACAAAGCATTTGCAGCCGGTGGTGTGATGGAAATGATTGAAAAGGAAAAACAGCGCGGGCGCATCCGCAGGGTGGGATTTTCCGCTCACTCGCAGATACAGGCATTGCGCGCCATGTCGATGTACGACTTCGACACGGTAATGTTCCCGATAAACTGGCAGATGGATATGCTGGCTCAATGGGGCTCGGGCGTTGCCAAAGATGCCAAACGAAGGGGGATGGGCGTGATTGCTTTAAAAGGATTGGTGCATCGCAAATGGCTTAATGAAGAAGAGCGGAAAAGTTATCCAAAATCGTGGGTAAAACCCATCGATGTGACTAATGAGGCGATGGGTATTGCCGCTTTGAAATATACTTTCAGAACCGGCGCCGACGTGATTGTCCCACCGGGTGATTTTCGCAACTTTGCCTTTTGTGTGGATCACATTGAAGAGATTGTCAACAAACCTCTTACGACAAAAGAAAAAAGACTGCTTGAGCATGAATTTCTTGCCGTGAAAGAATATCCCTTCTTTAATCCACAGGCCTGATTTAAAAAAAACCACAGCCCGGTAACTGAAGTTTATCACTTTCAGTTACCGGGCTGTTATATTGATGCTGCCCACCATTGGCAGGGTCAGGATTGCGTTAAGGGAAAATTGATCATCCACCAGATGCCGTAACGATCTCTGAAGCTTCCGAAATAGTCGCCCCAGAACATCACCTCCATCACCCGGGGTGATTTTTGCAAAAGATCCCTCATTACAACGGGTGTAATCTGCCAGCTTACACCGTATTTATCCCGCAGCCAGCCGCACATACTCTCCACGCCGCCGTCGGCTGTAAGCTTCTCCCAGTAATGATCAACTTCCTGTTTTCCATTCTGCTCACCCACGAACATGAGCGTAGGAAAAACCTGCTGAATAATAACTTTCTCCCCGTTTTTCGGGGGTCGTAAGATACATCAGTGAAAAAGAGGGGCTTGGCCGGAACATATCACCGCCGTTCAACAGCATGATACGTTGTATCTTTAGTTTTTCTATCATAAGGCTCCCTTGATGTTATTGTTTTGCGATCAAGCCATTTTCAGAGTGAACTGCGAATGGCTTCCACCGCCGTAGGATATAAAAACTGATAACCTCTATCGATGATTTTTTGCGGTGAGACACGACTCCCCTCCAGTACCATTCCAGCCGCCTCACCCATAAAAAGGCGCAACATGAAAGCAGGTATTTTTGGAATAAAGAAAGGACGCTTCATCTCTTTTGCTCCTGTTTTCATGAAGACGGCATTTGTGATCGATTCCGGAGAGACGGCATTAAAGATTCCTTGCATCCCGTCCTCTTCCACCGCTTTCAGGTAAATCATGCAAAGATCATCCAGCTGTATCCAGGGCATATATTGTCTGCCGCTACCCAGGGGTGCTCCCAAGCCAAAGCGGGTGGGCAGCATCATCTTTTTAAAACCTTCGCTCTTATCTGATATAACAAACGCGGTTCGCAATACCACAGTACGCAGACCCAGCTCTTCCTGAAAGCCAGATGCCGCAGCTTCCCACTTCTTGCAGGTCCGACTCAGGAAATCATTTTTCGCAGGTTGATCCTCCTCGGTGTATATCTTGTCGCTGGTGTGCATTCCGTAATATCCCACTGCCGAGGCCGAGATAAAAGCTTCGGGCTTTTTGGGCATCGATTTTATCGTTTCCAGTAAGAGTTTGCTTGTCTGCACACGACTCTCTACAATTTCCTGCTTTTTTCGCCGGGTCCATGTTTCATCACCCAGGTTAGATCCTGCCAGATGAATGATGACATCGGCCTGCTCCAGTGCTTCCCTGTCGATTTCATTTTTCAGATAATTCCACCGATAACGGGGAATTCCGCCATTCACATGTCGTTCCTGGCTCAACCAAATCACATGGTATCCTTTCTCCCTGAGTATTTCCGAGAGCCTTCGCCCAATCATCCCCGAGCCTCCGGTTACTAAGATCGTCTTCATTTTCACACAATTGATTTATGGCTAAACAAATAAAGACGGCGATTGTTGCCGTCTTTCGTAAAAAAAGAGTTACAGATCCTTATGCCAATTCCATGGGTACCTCCATCAGCAGGATTTCTGATTTCTCGATGGCTTCGAGGTTGAAACTGTCGGTATCCCAGATACCATACCCATCGCGTGCATGAAGAATCTGATCGCCTACTTTTGCTTGTCCGCTGATTACAAAAAGATAGACTCCGTTGCCCTGCTTTTTCAGTTCGTAGGTTTTACCAACACCTGCGCCAAAATCGGCCAAGTGGAACCAGCTATCCTGGTTTACCCACATGCCTGCATCTTCTTTGTAGGGCGACACGATTTGCTGAAAATCATCCGATTTGGCAAAGTCTGCTATGTGCATCTGCCCATAGCGGGGCAATAATCCCTTTTCCCGCGGAAAAATCCAAATTTGCAATAACTTCACCGGACGATCGGCATTCGCATTGAACTCACTGTGGGTCACTCCCGTTCCGGCCGACATCACCTGGATGTCTCCCTTGCGGATGATTCCGCCGTTCCCCATGCTGTCGCGATGCTCCAGATCTCCTTCCAGTGGTATGGAAATGATCTCCATGTCGTTGTGCGGATGTGTACCAAATCCTTCTCCTCCTTCCACATAATCGTCGTTGATTACCCGCAATACCCCAAAGTTCATCCGGGCCCGGTTGTGATAATTGGCAAAACTGAATGTATGATTGCTCTTCAGCCAGCCATGATCGGCATGCCCGCGGCTATCTGCAGCATGATAAATAGTTTTCATAATAAAGCTCCTTTCATCGATTATATTTATCGTAAACAACCGATGTTCTCTTTTTGTTCATCGTCTGCTGCCGCTCGTGGCGATCATGATGTAATAGAGGAGCGTAGCAAGTGAGCTGAGTGCTGCAACTACGTAAGTATACCCTGCCAAGCGGAGAGCATCTTCTGCCTGGCTGTGGTTGCTCACGTCGGTAATCCCGGCACTGCTCAGCCATCGGAGCGCCCTGTTGGTCGCGTTTTTTTCCACCGGAAGTGTAATGAAACTGAAAAGTGTAGACAACGCAAATATGGCAATTCCGAACCAAATCAGCATCGGGAAGGTTTCGATCATGATGATTCCCAGGAGCAATACCCACATCACCCATTTAGAGGTGGATGAGATGACGGGAACCAGGGCCGACCGCATTTTTAGCGGTGCATACCCTTTTGCGTGCTGCAACGCATGACCTGTCTCGTGGGCGGCGACGGCAGCGGCAGCCACACTGTAACTTCCATACACCGGTTCACTCAGGTTGATGGTCTTGTTCAGCGGGTTATAGTGATCGGTAAGCCGACCTCTGACCGAGATCACCTGCACGTCGTATATCCCGTTGTCGTGCAACATCTTTTCCGCTACATCCCTGCCGGTCATACCATTACGCAAGGGGATTTTTGAATAATTTTTAAATCTGTTTTGAAGTCTCGCCTGCACAGCCCATCCTGCCAGGGCGATCCCGATAAATATAATCCAAATGAGTGCCATAAATTTATGTTGTATATCTGTTTAACATATTCGCTGTTTCAAAAGTTCAGTGAATGTTCTCCCAAAATGTGGATAAGCAAAAATCATATCAATGAAAAACTCTTTGAAGAACACTACCGCACAAAGTATCCCAAACTGACGCTTTGCGCGGTGTGGATAATTGTCACCTCCGTCCTAACGGATAATTGTTTGTGCTCTGTCCGGGCCAAGAGAAACAATGGCGATGGGAACGCCCAGTTCCTCCTCAAGAAAAGTGAGATAATTGTTGAACTCTTCCGGGAATTCATCTTCCGATTGCATTTTAGACATATCGGTTTTCCAGCCGGACAACTCTATATACTCCGGCTCAATCCCTTCCGATATATCGAAAGGCAGATCTTCGGTTGTTTCCCCGTTGATGTTGTATGCCACACATGCCTTGATGCTGTCGAAGCTGTCCAGCACATCGCTCTTCATCATTACCAGTTTGGTCACCCCGTTTAACATGATGGTATAGCGCAGTGCCACCAAATCGATCCAGCCGCAACGACGGGGTCGACCCGTGACAGAACCATACTCTCTCCCCTGATTCCGCAGTTGCTGCCCGTCGTCGTCGAAAAGCTCGGTGGGAAAAGGGCCGCTCCCTACGCGGGTGCAATAGGCCTTAAAAATACCATATACCTCTCCGATCATTTTCGGGGCAATACCCAGTCCTGTGCAGGCGCCTGCACAAATGGTATTGGAGGAAGTGACAAAAGGATAGGATCCGAAATCAATGTCGAGCATCGATCCCTGGGCTCCTTCTGCCAGTACATTTCCACCACCGGCAAGATGTTTGTTGATGAAATGTTCGCTCTCAATTATTTGAAAGGTTTTTAATTTTTTCACTCCCGCAAACCATTGTTTTTCCAGATCAGGAAGTACCCCTTCCCAATCTGAGGGACTTAGTTTTTCCTTGTGGTTAGCAACGGCGTTCCGGTATTTTTCTTCAAAGTTGTGAAACAGGTCGCCCACCCTGAGTCCATGTCGGCTCACCTTATCGGTATAGGCAGGCCCAATTCCTCTTCCGGTGGTGCCGATCTTCGCATCGCCCATTGCCTTCTCCGAGGCAGCATCCAATAAACGGTGCGTAGGCAGAATGAGGTGAGCCTTTTTAGATATATAGAGCCTGTCGGTAAGAATGTGACCTGTGGCTTCCAGTGCTTCCACTTCCTGCTTGAATAAAGCGGGATCAATTACCACACCATTACCGATGATGTTGATTTTTCCTTCCTGAAATATTCCGGACGGTATCGATTTCAGGATATATTTTTCACCTTCAAACTCCAGGGTGTGCCCGGCATTGGGTCCACCCTGAAAGCGTGCTACGATTTCATAATTGGGCGTGAGCACATCCACCACTTTTCCTTTTCCTTCGTCGCCCCACTGGAGGCCTAAGATTACATCAACTTTCATATTTCACCTGTTTGTTATCGGTTTTTTCGCTGTTGTTAGGAGCAAGTTTTCTTAATTCCATCTTTTTGGCATGACTGCATTTACTGCAGGTACCATAGATATACATGCTGTAATAATTTACCGTAAATTTTTTAATTTTTTTCAATTGTGCCTGTGTGAGCAAATCGCTGTTTTTGGTCTCCCACACTTGCCCACACGTGGTACAGATCAAATGATCATGGTTTTCATTTCCGTAGGCTCTCTCATATTTCGAGACGTTGCCACCAAACTGATGTTTCACCACCAGACCACAATCAAGCAGCAATTCTATGGTATTGTAGAGGGTGGCCCTGCTCACCCGGAAGTTCACATCGATCATCGATTTATAGAGTGTATCCATGTCGAAATGTCCCTTTGTGGTATAGATGTGATCCAGTATCGCAAAACGTTCGGGTGTTTTCCGATGTTTGTGCAGCGTAAGATATGCCATAAACTCATCCCGCACCTGTTTTTTTAATTTCTGACTCCCGTCCATTGTTACAAAATTATTCCAATTTATTGATTAAACCTAACGATCCGATCTGTTTTTTCAGCTGAGATTTAACTAATATAACCAACTGATATGCATCGTATTACTTGATAGTTTCAGAGTGATAAAAAAAAGCCGGCGTACTTACTTCACTCTCATTATGATAAGAATCAGAGATGGTGATATAGTAGTAAAAAGCTTTGTCGTCGTCAGGAATAATAAGTTCTATCCGGGGTCCACGCACACCGACAGCCAAAATATTCTCCGCTTTGTCGGTGGCGAGTTCTTCGGTTGTACTTCTGTATATGTTATACGTCACCCTGTCATTGTTTTTTTTCTCTTCCCAGCTAAGCTGAAACAGACCATCAGGAAGTTTTTCCGCCCTGAGGTCGTGCGGTTTGTCCGGCACTGAATCAGACAACCAGGTCATCTTAGGAAGTTTTGCCGGATGCTGGTAATATGTTTCCAGCGCATGAAGGATACCCTTGGTATCAGACAGCACGTTTTCGGCCCTGAAAAAGGCCTGACCGGCTGTATTTTTCCGGCGTGTATAATCTAGCTGATTGACGATATCCTGACGTGACCAGCCCAATTCAATCATCTGATAAGCACCCAGTCCCGGAACCACAATCCGTCCGTTCCCGTGAATTAACCAATCATCCACATAAGGATAGAAGAGCTGATCCTTGTAGTACATCATCGGGTAAACAGCGTCGTGTATTCCTGTTTTCATCCATTTACCGGCATCCTGATACACCGTCTCGAAAGCGGTCCAGCCATGCCCGGAATTTCCCAATGCACGATATCTTCCCAATGGTGAGCTGCTTACCTGTACCCAAGGTTTGTGCTGTTTCACCCTGTCATACGCTCTTTTCACAAAACGGGTGATGTTGTCTCTTCTCCATTCGGCACGTGTTTTCCCTTTGCCATGAAGCCGGTACATCCCGTCGTCGGGGAACTGTCCCCTGTTATCCGGATAACGGATATAATCGAAATGGACACCGTCCACATCATAATTGGCAACAATCTCCTCCACGATGGACAGCAGATAATCATCCGTTCTTGGATTACCGGGATCCAGAAACCATTCTCCTTTAAACTTTTTGGTGATGGAAGGATTTTTTCTGGTGACCGATGAGGCACCCAGACTTTTCACATGCTTGTCACCGCCCAACGGGTAGGTTACGATCCAGGCATGACATTCCAGTCCCCGCTTATGGCATTCCTCAATAACAAATGCCAATGGATCGAATTTTGCAACACCTCCACCCGTCACAACCATGGATGACATGGGTTCTATCCGGGAATCATAAAAAACCTCACCCCGTGCCCTCACCTGGAACATCACGGTGTTAAAATTGTTTTTTTTCAGATTATCCAGAATGGAGATCAATTCTCTTTTCTGTTCATTCTGGCTGGTTCTGTTGTGTGGCCAGTCCAAACCATAGTTTGTGGTCAGCCAGACAGCTCTTACTTCTGTTGCAGGCATTGCGGATGGGAAAGTTTCCATTGAAAAGCACAACAAAAGGATGAGCAAAAGAACTATTTTGTTCATTAATTATATTCGTTCTAAACTTTTGCATACAAATATAGTACAAAAATATCGGTTTCACTGTGCCGGAAGAAGGGTTTTCATGGTAATATATCCCAAAGAAAAAATAAAACAGCCTGAAATGATAAAACGTTCCTCTGCGCGAAGCAAAAGAACGTTTTTTACAGACCTGGAGCGGAAGACGGGACTCGAACCCGNNAGGTCGTGCTCTACCAACTGAGCTACTTCCGCAATAATTTACCTGTTTCGCACTACAGTTCATTTCCACCCATTACCTTGCCAAGGTCGTTTTCATTTCCTTTTTGGGGCAAGGTCGTGCTCTACCAACTGAGCTACTTCCGCAGAAAAAAGAGCGCTACATCCGGAATAAACCCGGATTTGCGGCTACAAAGATAGCACTTTGTTTTCTAAAATTCAAAAAAAATAAACTAAAAATTGAGCAGCGCGATGATCTTTTCCAGAAAATGGGAGTCGATCTCATCAAAACTATTTAGAGCCTCGCTATCCACATCAAGAACCGCCTTCACTACCCCATCCTGCACCAGGGGTACCACAATTTCGGACTTAGACAGGGAACTACAGGCAATATGTCCTGGGAACCGGTTCACATCCGGCACAATCAGGTTCTTTTTTTCCTTCCAGGAGGTACCGCAAACACCTTTGCCATATGCGATGCGTGTGCAGGCTATCGGTCCCTGAAACGGGCCCAACACCAGTTGGCTGTCTACAACCCGGTAAAATCCGACCCAGAAAAAATCAAAAGCTTCTTTCAAAGCCGCTGAAATATTGGCCATATTGGCAAAGAGATCGGACTCGTCTTCCGTTAATGCTTTCAGTTGTGGAAGCAGAGACTCATATTTTTCTCTTTTGGAAGCTTCTTTGGGGATATATAAATCTTCAGCCATCTCCCTTGGGTATTTAAAAAAATCGCGTCGCTCAGGGCAACGCGATTTTAATGATGAATAAAAGTTCTTCTTTATTGAGCCTGTTGCTTGGCGTCCTGAATCATCTTGGCATTGGGTACAATGTATACCTCAACGCGGCGGTTTTCTGCTCTACCGGCAGCAGTGCTGTTGTCAGCTACAGGCTGTGTAGAACCAAAGCCGTCAGAAGTCATACGATTCCCGGATACACCTTTCGACAAGAGATAGTTGTAAACTGATTCGGCACGTCGTTGCGACAGCGGGTTGTTGATGGCGTCACTACCCGTACTGTCGGTATGTCCGTAAATACTTAGATCGGTGTCAGGATTGTTCAGCAAAGAAGTGGCGAACTTATCGAGCGATATGCGGGAAGCTGTATTCAGTGTGCTTGAATTGGTTGCAAATAAAATACCCGACTCAAAGGTAACTTTGATGGCCTGGCCCTCATTCACTTTTTCTACTTGTGCACCTTCAATTTGCTCCAGCTCGGCAGCCTGTTTGTCCATTTTGTTTCCTATGATGGCACCTGCCGTACCTCCCAATATGGCACCGATACCAGCGCCAATGGCTGCACCTTTGCCGCCGCCTGCGATGGAACCTACTCCGGCACCTACTGCTGCTCCGGCACCAGCGCCTATACCGCCGCCCTTCACAGTTCTACTGGCTCCACAGCCTGAAAGAATCAAAGACCCACCCAATAACCCGATGGCAAGTAATTTTGAAAATTGTCTCATAGTTCTCTATTTTTAGAATAAATGTTTTGATAAGTTATCCATTTTGTTCAATCGAACAGATTGAGTGTATCGCAATAGGCCAGTTCGCCGGCCACGATGGCTTCAATTTGTTCGTCGCTAAAATTTCTGATGACATTTTTGGTCGCATCATTGTGGGCATTCTTATAGACGAAATCCAGTAGTTCATCTTCATCGATTTCAATCTCCGTGTCATCATTTTCATCCAGGAAGCCTTTTTCTTCATAGAACTCATAGATCAGATCCACAATGTAATTGATTTCATCGTCGGAAAACTCACCCTGCATATCATCCGGCAAATGATCCTGAATAAATCTCAAAGAATCATCCTCATCGTACTCTAGCACTTTATTTTCTTCACTCATAACAATTTAATTAACCAATAAAGAAATCTCCTATCTCTCTTAGAACAAATATCGAAAAAATATGTTCACCTTTTTCTTTTCCAACTCTTTTTTTATCGCATGGGGCTTTTCTCTACATAGCGCTGCTGGCCTCAATATTTCAAAAAAGCCGTGAGAATCTGTTCGATTTTCACGGCCTTTCTGGCCATAGATGATCCATTTATCATCCGCGGTAGTTGCGCTTTGCATTTGCTTTTGCCTGTTCGCGAGCCTGTTTCTCCTGCATTTTCTGGGCCTCTGCCAAACGAGCCATAAAACCCGACTTCTTTTTTGGCTTTTTCTTATTTTCTTCCAGTTGCGCCAGGATCTTGTCTTCGTTGATAAACTGTTTCATCAGAAAAGTATGCGCAATGGTGAACAAGGTGGAAAGAAAATAATAATAGTTCAGTCCGGCGGGATAATTATTCAGGAAGAAGAACATGAACACCGACATAAAGATAGGCATGTGTTTCATGCCGGGCAGGGTCTGTTGTCCTGTGTCCATCGAGGTCATGTTGTACTTTGTATAAATCACGTTGACAACCGTCATCAACAGACAGAAAATGCTGATGTGATTACCCAGAAAACGGGTGATAATCGGTATATTTCCACTCCAGGAGATGAGTGAATCATACGTGGAAAGGTCATCCGCCCAAAGGAACCCCTGCTGACGCAATTCGATGGCTGACGGGAAAAAGAAGAAGAGAGCCAACAGCACCGGCATTTGAATGAGCATGGGCAGACAGCCGCTCATGGGACTCACACCCACTTTGTTATAAAGCTCCATGGTAGCCTGCTGACGCTTCATCATCACATCTTGTTCCTTACCGGGATATTTCTTTTCAATCTCCTGAATCTGTGGCCGCAGCACCCGCATCTTGGCCGACGAGATGAATGATTTATAGGTCAGCGGAGAGATGATCAGTTTCACCATCAAAGTGAGAATGAGTATAATAAGCCCCATGCCCCATCCAAGGGAGAGGAAGAAATTAAACACGGGAATCACCAGCCACTTGTTTACCCAACTCAGCCAGTTGTATCCCAAATAGACAATCTCTTCCAGTTCGAGCCTAACATCTTTATTCACATCTTTATCGTATGCCTTGAGCGTATTGTAGTGAACAGGGCCGAAATAATATTTAAATCCGGCGGAAATCAGGTCGCTGTCGGCACTCATCTCACCGGGTACCCACACTTCGGCTTTATAATTCTTTGTATAATTTCCCTCTTTCAATACCTCCGAGGTAAGAATCGTGTTGCTGAATGGTTTTTCACCTACAACAACGGAGGTGAAGTATTGATCTTTGAATGCGAACCATTTCATCGGCTCGGAAAATTCTTTCCGGTCGTTTCTCGATTCACTCATTTTCTCTACATTCTGCCTGTCATATTTATAATGTATCCGGGAAAAGCGTTCCTCAAACTGACGACCCTTTTCCTGTTGACGCACTTTTTGTTCCCAGTTCATTCTGAAATTGGTCAGGCTTTCCGGATGGAGGCCGTTTCTCATTCCAACAACACGTACGTCGAAGTCCATCATATACTCATCGGCAGGCAGCGTATAGACAAAATCAATGTACTGCTCCGGAGAACTTTGCAGTCGCATAACAACCGACTTCCCATCGGCACTGCGAATGGGTGTAAATCGCTCATGCTCAGTAGATAAGCGGACACTATTCCGGTTAAACAGATCCAGATTAAAGCGACTTTCATCGTCATTCTCAAAAAGATAGAGACTGTCGCCCGTGTAACGGAGATGCTCTTTCAACCGAACAGACTTGATACTTCCGCCCAGTGTGCTTAACACCAGCTGCATTTTCTTATTCTCCAACACCACCGTTTCTTCTGTTACAGATGTTGCTGTTTGCAATGAATCGGCAACCAACGCCAGGCTATCGGAAACGCCCGTCTGCAGAGGCTGTCCTGCGCTGAAGAAGTCGGTCACGTTACTTCCCTGTTTCAACACAGCTTCACGGCTGCTATCGGGACTCGTGATGGGGGGCAGATCAGCGGGTACAGGGGTAGCATCCACCTGTGCAACTGAATCAAGCCGTCGTTGTTCTGCTTCTATCTGTTCGCTGTTGGGCCGGTTATATAGGGTAAAACCTATGATAATCGCAGTGATCAGAAGCAATCCAATGATTGTATTTTTATCCATTTTTTATTTGTTGCAGCCATAGCTGCCGTAGTTAATGCATTTAATTTATCCTCTCTTCACTTCGCGGGTGTGAGCAGCCGCCGCCATAAAACTCATGAAGAGCGGATTGGGCGAGATAACGGTGCTATTGTATTCAGGATGAAACTGCGTACCCAGGTACCAACGCAAAGCCGGTACCTCAACCACTTCCACCAGGTCAGACTCGGGATTGATACCGGTACATTTCATGCCGGCAGCTTCGAACATCCCTTTGTACTTATTATTAAACTCGTAACGATGGCGATGACGTTCCTGAATCTTTGATTTCCCGTATGCTGTGTATGCCAGCGTACCTTTCTTCAGTGTACAATCATACGCCCCAAGACGCATCGTAGCTCCCATATTGGTGATATGCTTTTGCGCTTCCATCAGATCGATGACATTCTCTGCTGCTTTGGGATCCATTTCGGTGGAATTTGCCTCTTTGAATCCCATCACCGAGCGGGCATATTCAATGACCATACATTGCATCCCGAGACAAATGCCAAAGGTGGGAAGATCATTCTCCCGTGCATATTTCAGTGAGATAAACTTTCCTTCTATGCCCCGTTGTCCAAATCCGGGTGCCACCACAATGCCATCGGCATCTCCCAGTATCCCGGCTACATTCTCTTCGGTAATCTTCTCGGAGTGACAAACATCCAGCACCAATTTGCGATCGTTATATATGGCTGCCTGTGAGAGCGATTCGTTGATCGATTTATAGGCATCGGGCAGTTCCGCATACTTTCCGACAAGTTTGATGCGTACTTCTTTCTTCGCATCTTTGCGTTTCTGAAGAAAAGCATTCCACTTATCCAGATCGGCTACGCCGCCAGTGGGCATGTTCATCTTGCGGAGCACGATCTCATCCATACCCTGCTTCTGCATCATCACGGGTACCTCGTAGATTGTTGAAACATCGATGGATTGCATCACAGCTCCCTGTTCCACATTGCAAAAAAGGGCAACTTTGTCCAAAATATCCTTATTGAGCTTCCGATCGGTCCGCAACACCAGCATATCTGGCTGAATACCAAGAGATTGCAATTCCTTCACAGAATGTTGTGTCGGTTTAGTCTTCACCTCACCTGCGGCAGCGATATAGGGAACATACGTAAGATGCAGGCAAAAACAGTTTTTCCCCAATTCCCAGCGCAGCTGACGAACAGCTTCCAGGAAAGGCGTAGATTCAATATCCCCGACTGTTCCGCCTATTTCGGTAATCACAAAATCGAATTTATTCTTTACACCAAGAGATTTCACATTTCGTTTGATCTCGTCGGTGATATGCGGTATCACCTGAACGGTTTTCCCCAGGTAATCTCCGCGCCGCTCCTTCTGAATCACGTTCTGATAGATGCGGCCGGTAGTGATGTTGTTGTCTTTGGTGGTCTGGATGTTCAAAAAACGCTCGTAATGTCCCAGATCGAGATCTGCTTCATGACCGTCTACGGTCACGTAGCACTCCCCATGCTCGTAAGGATTGAGGGTCCCGGGATCCACATTGATATAGGGATCGAACTTTTGGATGGTTACCTTATATCCTCTTGCCTGGAGCAACTTACCAAGGGATGAGGCGATGATTCCTTTGCCTAAAGAAGAAACAACACCGCCTGTAACAAAAATGTACTTTGTATCAGCCACGATCGTGAAGTGTTATCGAAATAATTTTTTTCAAAGGTGCAAAGGTACAAAGAAGAATCAAAAAACAGAAATCGGAAAGCAGTTTTCGTCGTATGCATTACTCCATATCCGGCGTCCGGTTTACATGACTTCGAGGCCCATATTTTCGCAAC
This sequence comes from Proteiniphilum sp. UBA4084, assembly GCA_002383605.1. Lineage (GTDB taxonomy): Bacteria > Bacteroidota > Bacteroidia > Bacteroidales > Dysgonomonadaceae > Proteiniphilum. The sequence goes on from DFYK01000114.1 coordinate 18,221, forward strand.
GCATGATTTTTCCGGGAAAAGCTTGAACAATAGTATAGTTGTGCGTAGACATGATCACGGCCGTACCTTTCTCGGCAATCTCCTGCAACAAGGAAACAATCTGACTACCGGTCTCGGGATCAAGATTGCCTGTCGGCTCATCAGCCAGTAACAGGGCCGGTGAGTTTAGTAGAGCACGGGCAATAACCACACGCTGTTGTTCACCTCCCGACAACTCGTGCGGCATTTTATATGTCTTGTGCTGCATCCCCACCTGCACAAGCACTTCGTTGATGCGATCTTTTATTTCCCGCTTGTTTTTCCAGCCTGTAGCCCGGAGCACAAATTCCAGGTTCTTTTCCACGCTCCTGTCTATCAGTAACTGAAAATCCTGAAATACAATTCCTATCTTACGGCGCAAGTACGGCACCAGCTTACGTTTGATGGAGCCAAGCTCATAGTCGAACACGCGTGCGCTGCCCTCAGCGATGGGCAGCTCTGCATACATGCTCTTCATCAGGGTACTCTTTCCCGATCCCACCTTGCCGATGATATAGAGGAAATCGCCCCGGCTAACCGTCAGGTTAACGTTGCGCAGGATAATGTTCTCTTCGCGGTTTAACTGTACGTTTGAATAATTTATCAATTGTTCCTGCACCATTATTTTATGAATTGAATCGTAAACGGATATTTCCAGTACTCACCGTTATTTGCTTTTACGGAAGCAAGGATGACCAGGACAACAAAGAGAATACCGACCACAATTGCCAGGGGTATTCCAATCACCGTGATGGTGAATACGGCGGCATAGATGGTAAAGCTGATCATGAAATTGAGAATATTCTTGCCATGCATATCTACGTTCGCATTGGTCTCCTTGTTGGTAATCCACATGAATATGGGTACAAAGAAGCCTGCCAGCGGGATGATGATACCGGCAAACTGACTAAGATGCATCAGCATCAGGTAGCTGTTTTCGGTCATTCCGAACAGGGGTCTCCCCGAAGAGCGGCCATATGTTCTGCCCTCCTCGTTCAGTATCTTTGCTTTTTCACGTTGGTATTCCTCTTCGGAAATACTCCCTTTTTCCCGTAATTCGTCGAGAATCTTTAAATCTTCGTATTTCATCGCTTCAGGATTTTTAGTTTTCTATTAGTAACCTCCTTACAAAGATATATTTTTTCCGTAAGATCTTCGTTTCCTGAAGAAAATAATTATCAGGACGGTAGCCGTCAGTGAGCCGAGGATATCGGCAATCCAGTCGCCCCACTCGGCGCTGCGCGAAGCGAAGAAGTACTTCTGCAACAATTCGATGACTCCACCATAGAGGACAGGGACCAGAAAACCCCAGCATATCCACCGCAAGGTGTGTGGATTTCCGCCATGCATCCGGTAATAGTCGATCAGTGAAACAGCCGAAAGGAAGAAGAACATGCCGAAGTGTACCAGCTTATCCCATGGAATATTCCCGGGCATATCGGGTACTTGTGAGGGAGAGATAAGACATGTGGCAATAAAGATAATAAACCCGGTGAGCAACGGCAGGAATGTATATCGGAGTAGTAATTTCATTCGTGGACAATTAAGCAGTAAACGATTGCAAAGATAGCAGGGATTTATAAACATATAACTAAAAGAACAGTACAGTTTCGTAAAAAATTTGTTCCTTTGCCTGAAAATGATATGGAAGCTGCGTCAGCCGCTTCATAATGACAACATAGAGGAATTCCGGAACAAATTATGAGAAAAAGTATTTTTTTTATACTTTCAGCGATTGCAGTGATGCAGGCTGTGGCACAACCCCCTGCGGAGGACAAGAACCAACGCTATTACGACATCAATAAAAACATCGACATATTCAATTCCGTCCTCAGGGAACTGGATTTGTTTTACGTTGACAGCATAGCGGTAAACAACCTGGTACAGGGTACCATCAACAACATGCTTACCCGGCTCGACCCCTACACCGAATATTATGCAGAAGAGAACATGGGCGATCTGCAATTTCTCACCACGGGTGAGTATGCCGGTATTGGCGCCATCATTTCCCACAATAATGGACGGGTGATCATCAACGAACCTTACGAAGGTTTACCGGCCGACAAGGCAGGGTTAAAAGCAGGCGACATCATTCTGGAGATCGATGGTGAAGATATGCGCCAGGCCAACGTGAAGCAGGTCAGCGACAAGCTGAAAGGCACGCCGGGGATCCCGCTTAAGCTGACCATACAACGACCGGGTGAAAAAAAACAACGAACACTCTCCATTGAGCGTGAAAAGATAGAGATGGATCCGATCACCTACGCCGGAATGGTGGACAAGGAAACCGGATACTTTCACTATGGTAGCTTCACGGCCAACAGTGCCGAGCGGGTGAAAGAGACCGTCACCAAACTCAAACAACAGGGAGCCACTTCCCTGATCATGGACCTGCGGGGTAACGGCGGTGGCATTCTCGATGAAGCGGTGGATGTAGTCAACCTGTTTGTACCCAAAGGTGAGGAGATCGTTTTCACCCGGGGAAAAGTAAAACAATGGGACCGCTCCTACCACACGCAAAACCAGCCCCTCGATGAAATCATTCCCATCGTGGTACTGATCGATACCGGTTCTGCTTCCGCATCGGAGATTGTGGCAGGCAGCCTGCAGGATCTGGATCGTGCGGTGATCGTGGGCAATCGTTCTTTCGGCAAAGGACTGGTACAGACACCCCGCGATCTTCCTTATGGCGGGAACATCAAAATTACTACTTCCAAATATTACATTCCCAGCGGACGGTGTATACAGGCACTTGATTATTCACACCGCAATCCCGATGGCAGTGTAGCCCGTGTGCCTGACTCGCTCACCAGTGTCTTCAAAACCAGAAACGGAAGGGAAGTACGCGATGGCGGAGGCATCACGCCCGATATCACCGTTCCGCAGGAGGCCGGTGGCACCATTGTATATTATCTGATGGCCGACAACATCATCTTTGATTTTGTAACCGGCTGGCTGCAGGAAAACCAGGAAATTGCATCACCTGAGATATTTCGCCTGACCGATACCGACTATGCTAAATTCCGGGAATTTGTGAAGAAGAAAGATTTCAAATATGATCAGCTGAGCGAGCGTTCGCTGGAGCAACTCAGAAGCATGATGCAGTTTGAAGGATACATGGATGTGGCCTCAGCAGAATATAAAGCGCTGGAAGCAAAGCTACAGCCCGATCTCGATCGTGACCTGGAACTATTCGGAGAGCAGATCAGGAAGATGATCGAGTCGGAAATCGTACAGCGTCGCTATTACAAAAAAGGAGTACTCATTCACCAGCTCTCCGACGACAAGGTGTTCGACAAAGCCCTGGAGTTGCTTCGCAACCCCGACTCCTATCATTCACTTATCCGGCCTAAAACAGCAACCATCCCTCCCGCGAAAGAGATTCAGGAGAAAATGAAGGATCAGTACTCATAAATCGAACATGGGTTGATTGTTCAGGTGTGCGTCTCAGAGCCGAAATTTAGAGTGTAGGATCAACAGTATTGTGCTCCGGAATTTGAGGTTTGAGCATGGAACGAGCAACAACAATATTACTTTTCTTTTGTTTCTGTCTGGGGGTAACACCACAGGAGAGCCGTGTGACCCTGCTCTTTGCCGGTGATGCAATGCAGCATCTGCCGCAGGTGCAGGGTGCAAGAAATGAAGATGGAAGCTTTGCATACGACTCCTGCTTCTATCTGGTGAAGGAACGCATTTCGGCTGCCGACATCGCAGGATTGAACTTTGAAACCACGCTTGGTGCGGTTCCATATACCGGTTACCCGCTTTTCAGTTCCCCCGATGCATTTGCTTTCAGCCTGAGAGATGCGGGGTTCGACATTTTCTTTCAGGCCAACAATCACGCGCTCGACCGGGGTCGGAAGGGGCTGGAACGAACCATCGACCTGCTCGACTCAATCGGCATCAAACACACAGGCACCTTCAGGACAGAAGCCGCACGTTCCTTATACTACCCGCTCATGGTCATCAAAAAAGGAATTCGCATTGCTTTTTTGAACTACACCTACGATACCAACGGATTGCCTGTGCAGGAGCCCAACAAGGTGAATGTGACCGATACCAATCTCATCATACAGGATATTCGTCACACACAACTGTACAAGCCCGACATCATCGTTGCCCAGATGCACTGGGGAGAAGAATATCGGACAACTCCTTCCTTTGAGCAGCGGGAACTGGCCATTTTTTTACTGAGCCAGGGCGTTCGCATCATCATCGGGCATCACCCGCATGTAGTACAACCCATTGTAATGAAGAAGAAAGAAGGTGAAATTCAACATGTTGTTTACTATTCCCTGGGAAACTTTATTTCAAATCAACAGCAATTACACACCGAGGGAGGCATGATGGCGGAGATTGTGATCAGCAAAAAAGACGCCGCGTCGCCGGTTGTCATCGAAAAGTGCGACCACGCATTGGTGTGGGTACAAAAAAGGATAAACAACGGGAAAGTTCACTTCAGCCTTGTTCCATCGTGGGAAGTCGATAAACAATCGATGGGTGAAGAAGACAAACAAAAAATGGATAAGTTTGTTGAGAACATGGGAAACATTCTTCAACAGGAATTATAAATCATGCTCATGGGACTAATGGAATTTATCATACGAATATTGGCCGCCACCGCCGCAGGTGGCGCACTGGGAATTGGCTGCTGCCACAGTATTGATCATTTTCGTCAACACCGTTTTCAAGAAAGCAAATATCTGGTTTCGGAAAAATCCGAGAAAAGGGGAAAAAACCGGTGAAGACAAAGATTTGTTCGAGTAAAAAAACAAAAGATTACATAATCTGCGATACCAAAATCCCGGCGCAAGATTTCTGTCCCAAACAATAGTCGCTGAGTGTTTTTTCGTCGATCACCACCTTTTGCCGGGCACTGGAAGCATGAATGAAAGTCAGCCTGTCCCCTTCACGAAAAGCAAAACCTGTATGTGAAACATCCAAACCGCGGATGTCGGTGGTAAAGCCAATCATCGCCATGTGCGGAATCAGGGGTGCGGTGATGGCTATATTTGCTTTGGGAAGAAAGGCAAAACCACCCCTGCCGTTGATCTCCTTCTCCCTCACGACAATCGCCTGCAGTGTGGCATCATCTTCCTTCAACTGCCTGTAGGACTCCCTGTGAGCAGACATAAAACCGATGGTTTTCTCTTCCATTCTTCCTCCCAGGGCGACCGATATGTTTTTCAACTTTCCGTTTCGTTCGTTTTCATATATCCAATCGGAAGTATAGTGAAGGCGCGAAGCATATCCGTTGATTTCGCCGTTGCGGTATCGGATATGTTGCAATTCGTTCAGATAGGTATTAAATGCAGGAATTGCCGACGATGCAGTACGGGATAGTGCGATCACCGTTTCAACGAACGTGGTGCAATCGAACACACGCAGGTTCACCACGAGTGTTTCCCCCTCAATTGTTTCGAGTGTATGGGCCACATACGGTTTCCCAAGAAAGAAGGTAGCCGTCTTCTCCAGCATCTCTGTTTTGGAGAGATTTTTAAAAGGTTTTATGTAGGAGAGATATTGATGAAAAATCTGCAGATCTTCGGGGGTAAACTGCGCTTTCGGCTGCGCAGACATCACGCCGGCAGCCAAAAACATGCTTATCATAAAGAAGATTGACTTCATTGTTCAAATAAAAGCAATTACCTCTTGCTCATTTTTTTTGCTCTTTTATCTTGTTCTTCCGTATTTTCTCGTTTTGCTTGTAATTTTTTTTGTTATCCTTCTCCCATTCTTTCATCATCTTCTGCTCTCTTTTGGCTATTTCCTTATCCCTTTTTTCAATCTCTTTATTAATTTTTTTCATTTCTTTGTCGGAGTAGGGTTCGAGGAATAACAACCGATCGTTCATCTGAACACGGTTACGAAGTGCAATGCCCGGGTTGTGGTAGCGTCCGTAGTCGTCATAAATATCTCTCCAGTACCGATTTTTGTTGCTCATCATCGCTTTCATCCGATGAAACTCAGCCGATCCGGGCTTAATGCCATAACGCTTGGCGATAACTCCAAAAGGTTTATTTTGTCGCCGGACACCATGGCTGTTTCGTTTTGGCAAGCAGGAAATAATCCATGATGGTCATGGCAGCCATTGCTTCCACGATGGGTACAGCCCTGGGCAAAACGCAGGGATCGTGTCTCCCACGGGCCTTGAGGATGGTATCCTTTCCATGAATATCCACCGATTGTTGTTCGGTGAGGATAGTGGATACCGGTTTAAAAGCCACCCTGAAATAAATATCCTGCCCGTTTGAGATGCCTGCCTGAATACCGCCGGAATGGTTTGTACGGGTACTTATTTTGCCATGGTCATCGTAAAACGAATCGTTCATCTCGGAACCGCGTCCGATAACATTGAATCCCATGCCGTACTCAAAACCCTTGACCGCGTTGATGCCCAGCATGGCCGAACCGAGGGCTGCATGTAACTTCCCAAAGACCGGCTCTCCGAGGCCCACAGGTGTTCCTTTGATGACCCAGGTGATGATCCCGCCAATGGTATCGCCCTGATAGCGAACCTCATTGATGAGTTTGATCATCTTTTCCGCTACCTCGGGATCGGGACAGCGTACCATGTTTTCTTCGGTGCGTGAGAGGTCGTATTTTTTGTAATCGTTCTCCAGCGCGATCTCTCCTACCTGGGAAGTAAAAGCGGTAATGTCAATCTGGTACTGACGGAGCCACAACTTGGCCACCGCACCGGCCACAATGCGCGCAATGGTCTCCCGGGCAGATGAACGCCCCCCCCCACGGTGGTCGCGTAGACCATATTTCTGTTGATAGGTGAAATCGGCATGCGACGGACGAAATACCTCCCTGAGGTTGTCGTAGTCGGACGATTGCTGGTTTTCATTTCGCACAATGAAGCCAATAGGGGCTCCCGTTGTTTTACCTTCAAATATTCCGGAGAGCAATTCCACCTTGTCCGACTCATTTCTGGGCGTAGTTATGCGCGATTGTCCCGGGCGTCGTCTGTCCAGTTCGGCCTGAATAAAATCCATATCAATCTCCAATCCCGGCGGACAGCCGTCTATCACGCCACCTACCGCTGCGCCATGCGACTCACCAAAAGAAGTCAGTCTATATATCGTTCCAAAAGTGTTCATTTTCCCAATCAGCAGTTACACCCCGATCCGCAACCTCCGCCGGAAGAACCACAACCACAAGCATCATCACTTCCGCTGCCTTCACCACAGGAACTGCAACCACCCGAGCCGCAACCGCAGCTTCCGCCGCCGAACAGTGCGGCGATCTCTTCAGCCGTGGCCTCGCGTACCTCCATCACCTTTCCATCAAAATGCATCGTCTCACCTGCCAGCGGATGGTTAAAATCCATGGTCACCTGATTTTCACCGATCGAGACCACAGAGCCCATCAGTCGGTTTCCCGAGGAATCCATCATCGGCAGTGTATTGCCTTCAAAGAGCATTTCCTCATCAATCTTCCCATCGACTTCAAAAATATTTTTCGGAAGTTCGATGATTTTGTTTTCGTCATAATCACCGTAAGCCTCTTCCGGCGTCAGGTGAAAAGAAAATGAATCACCTGTTGAAAGGCCATCAATCTGTTTTTCAAATGCTTCCAGCATGGAGTTGGTGCCAAAGATAAACGCCAGTGGCTTTTCGGCAGTAGCCTGTTCCATCAATTCACGTTCTTCGCCCTCACCCACATTTAAATCGTATGTAAGTGTGACATATTTGTTGTCTGAAATTTTCATCCTGTTTTTCTATTTTATATCTATGATTGATCTATCCTTTTGAAACAATCTTTATGGAACGATGTTTATTCATCCACCGCTTTTTTTAGATTATTTAGTGCTTTCTCCAGCACCGATCGCCTGGTTCCCACATTGAGCCGCATAAAGCCTTCACCACCCTGTCCAAATATCGTACCATCGTTCAATGCCAGGTGTGCCTTCTTTACAAACAGGCTTACCAGCTCGGGCTGGGAAAGGTTTAATGCACGACAATCGAGCCACACCAGAAAGGAAGCTTCCGGCAGGATGGCTTTTATCTGCGGGATATGCTCCTTCAGATAATTATCTACAAAATCCACATTGCCCTGCACATAATCATTCATCTGGTCGAGCCACTCTTCCCCTTCTTCGTAGGCTGCCGTCGTGGAAGTATAGGCAAAGATGGTTCCCTGAGAAAGCTCGCGTGGTTCCAGGTAACCCAGGTATTGATCCCTGATCTTTTTGTTGGGTATGACTGAAAACGAACTGACGATGCCGGCTATGTTGAACGACTTGCTGGGCGCCATCAGGGTCAGGCTTATTTCTTCGGCTTTTGCCGATACGGAGGCAAAGGGAATATGGGTGAAGCCCGACAATGCCATGTCGGCATGAATTTCATCCGAGAGAACCATCACGTCATTATCGTAACAGATATCTGCCAGCTCACGCAGCTCGGCGCCGTTCCATACCCTTCCTCCAGGATTGTGGGGGTTGGATAAGATAAGCATCTTGCATGTATGCCGGGAGAGAATATCGCGAAGTCCGTCAAAATCCATCCGATACTGTCCGTCCTTCAAGGTCAGGGGATTGTTGATCACATTCCGCTTCAAAGCAGTGGGCACCAGACGAAACGGATGATATACCGGAGGTTGTATGATGATGCTGTCTCCCTTTTCCGTGAATACATCCAGGGCAAAGGCAATTCCCTTTACCACACCGGGGACAAAGTTGATATGTTCCTTCAGCACCTCCCACCCATGACGTTTTTTTAGCCATTTGACAATGGAACTGAGATAGTTTTCAGGAGGGACCGTGTAACCGAATATGCCATGCTCCACTCTTTTTTGTAACGCTTCTATGATGGCGGGGGGCGACTTGAAATCGGTGTCGGCCACCCACAGGGGTATCAGGTCCGGATCGCCGTACAATGTTTTCAGTTTATCCTGTTTTACACTGTCGGTATGGGACCGGTCGATTATTTCGTCGAAATTGTACTTCATATGATCAGAAAAATTCAATAATAGCTGCTACGAAGCCACTCTCTCCTGACGCTTCTGCCTCCGAAATTCAGTGACTCAAATGCCAGCCCCAGCATAAACTGATGAATGACTATTTTTGTAGTAAGTTCATTTACGTCGGTCTGATAGTAATCTCCCAGATAGCCAGCCCG
>DFYK01000055.1 GCA_002383605.1 Proteiniphilum sp. UBA4084
TCATTGAAATTAAAAAGGAAGAAGTGAAGAATGTGGTAATAGATGATTTTGGATTCTAATATTATGCTAAAAACATTCAATTTTCTTTCGATCCCGGACAATTTTGGTAATTTTGAGTCCGAATTCTTAATGTATGATTCGGGAAAATGGAAAATATAAGTCGTGTAGGTTTTGACAATGAGAAATACCTGCAAGAACAGAGTAAAGCAATTCTTGAAAGAGTTAGTCAGTTTAACCAGAAGTTATACCTCGAATTTGGAGGTAAAATTTTATATGATTACCATGCAGCACGCGTCTTGCCTGGATTTGCCCCCAATGTGAAAATCCGGCTTCTTCAAAATCTGAAGGATAAGGTGGATGTCATCATGTGCATTTATGCCGGTGATATAGAAAGAAACAAAATCAGGGCGGATTTTGGAATTACGTACGATGTGGATGTATTAAAAAGTATCGATGACCTGAAATGGTACGGAATTCATGTGGAAGCAGTAGTAATCACCCGTTTTGAAGGTCAGCCTGCAGCTGTTGTATTTAAGAATAAGCTTGAACTGAAAGATATTAGAGTGTATCTGCACTACCCTACCAAGGGATATCCGAAAAATGTGGATTTGATCGTCAGCGATGAGGGGTATGGTGTGAACGAATATATTGAGACCAGCAGACCGATTGTTGTGGTCACAGGACCGGGGCCGGGAAGTGGCAAGCTGGCAACAGCCTTGGGCAATTTATATCACGACAACAAAAAAGGATTGAAAGCCGGATATGCAAAATTTGAAACTTTCCCTGTCTGGGATTTGCCACCCGATCATCTGGTTAATATCGCTTATGAAGCTGCAACTGCAGATCTGAGAGATGTGAACATGATCGATACACACCACTTGAAATCCTATGGCGTGAAAGCTGTGAACTACAACCGCGATATAGAAGCCTTCGACCTGCTTAAAAAGATACTGGAAAAGATTACCGGCTCGTCATCCATGTATTTATCTCCTACCGATATGGGAGTAAACCGGATCAGTTCGGGTATTATCGACGACAGTATCTGTCAGCAGGCTGCTTTTCAGGAAATTATACGCCGTCACTTAAGAAGCTTTGTAGATTATGTCATGGGAAGAGCCAGTAAAGATACAGTAGACCGGAATACCGAGATCATGGAAAAAGTTGGGGCGAAAGATGAAGACCGACGGGTAGTGAAGCCCGCCCGTGAAGCAGCAAAGGATGCAGAGCTTTTTGGCAAGGGATATGCCGGGATCTATTGTGGAGCAGCCGTTGAACTCCGCGATGGAACCATTGTCGCAGGTAAGAACTCACCATTGCTGCACGCCTCGTCCAGCATGATCCTGAATGCGACCAAACATTTGGCCGGATTGCCGGATAGCATGATCCTTCTTCCGGAAAATATCATCGATTCAGTCACACACCTGAAAAAAAATATCCTAAACGGAAAAAATGTAAGTCTGGACGTGGAAGAAACATTGATCGCCCTATCTATTAGTGCGATATCTAACCCGGAAGCACAGATGGCGTTGCAAAAACTTACTGATTTGAACAACTGCGAAATGCATTCCTCCCATATTCCTACTTCTGGAGACGAGGCCGGCCTCAGAAAATTAAAATTAAATTTCACATGCGATCCGTTATTTTCAAGTAAACGGCTGTTTGTGAGCGAATAAATTACGATATGAAGAAGATAGTATTTACCCTGCTTTTGCTGTGCACACTCATCCCCGCGGGTGCCCAAAACGAAATAGAGAAAATACTGCAGGAAGTTGAAGCCAACAGCACCACGTTGCAGCCACTCCAAAAACAGATTGAAGCACAAAAATTAGGAAATAAAACGGGAATCTGGCTCCCAAATCCTGAAGTAACGTACGGTCACCTGTGGGGAACACCGCGTGAAATTGGCAACCAAAACGATTTTGGCATCACCCAGTCTTTTGATTTTCCTACGGTTTACGGGCATAGGAACAAGCTTGCCGGCATGGAAAATCAGAATCTCGACCGGCATTACCAGTCTGAACGGATTAATACATTGCTTCGTGCCAAGCAAATCATTATAAAACTGGCCTACACCAATGCATTGCTGGAGGAGTTCTCTAAACGGGTAGTGCATGCCCGGCTGATTGCCGATTCCTACCAGCGCAAATTCGACCTGGGTGAGGCGAATGCCATCGAGCGAAACAAAGTCTATATGAACCTCATTGCCTGCGTGAATAAGAAAGAAAAAATAGACATCGAACGGGAAGCACTCCTGAACGAATTAAAATCTCTGAATGGAGGCAAAGAGATTCAGTATCACGAGACAGAAATACCACTCACTCCCCTGCCCCCAAACTTCGACGAGTGGTACGCAGCGGCAGAATCCAAAAGTCCGGTCCTGCAATACCTCAGCAAAAAGGTCGATATCAGCAAACAGCAGGTAAAGCTCAGCCGTGCCCAGGCATTACCAAAACTAAGCGCTGGATATTACTCCGAGCGGATTCTGGGCGAAAAATTACAAGGTGCGGTGATTGGCATCTCCATCCCGCTTTGGGAGAACAGGAATACCGTGAAACAGGCGAAAGCTGGTGTACTTTCGTCCGAGTCGGCACTTGAAGACAGCAGGATTCAGTTTTACAACAGACTGCAAAGCCTGTTCAATCAATCAGCCGGTTTACGCGAGACTACGCAGAAGTATCGCGATGCACTTTCTTCATACAGCAATGAACCGCTTCTGAGAAAAGCGCTGGATGCCGGCGAAATATCACTGTTGGATTATCTGCTTGAAGTAGAATTTTATTATGATGCATTCAACAACATGCTGGAAGTAGAGCGTGATTATGCCTTGGCGGTAGCTGAACTGACCGCCATTGAATTATAATGTCATCAGCACAGCGTTGCCATTCACCATTTTAAACAGATTTTTTTTGTTCCAAACAAAATAACCGTTACTTTTGCAAACTTACAACCGTTTATTGTTGTTTTATAGGTTACGTATCCGAAAGGAAGAATGAAAAGATTTACAGCCATATTATTGCTTCACTTTATGCTGGTGTCCGCAGTACAACCCGTACTTGCGATGCATTTTTGTGGGGATAAGCTATATTCATTCTCTCTGCTACAGACGACCAGCAATACCGGCGACTGCTGCGGGGATATCGCCACACGGGAAAACAGAGGCCCCATAAAAGGCCATCTCCCGGAAGGAGAAACCGATCACCGTGGCACCCTGGATGAAACCCATGCTTCATGCTGTGATACTCAACTGTTGAAACCCGGGACCGATGAATATCAGAATACAACAGAACAGCTTACTTATCGTATCACTTCTCTCTCCATTGAGGGGGCAGGTGCAATATTGGCAAGTCTTATCAATTTGACAGAGCCTGAGGCCAATACCTCACTACCTTTACTAAAATTCCCTCCGAAAGGACTTTACCTTAAAGATGTAAGCATTCTTACTTACATCTGTATCTACCGGATTTAATTCTCAATGAATATTGTATTCAGTGGCGGGTAAACTATTGATTACCTGCAAAAAGCTGTATACAATACGCACTACGCTGTATTCATTATTACATACAGACCGACAACATTATAGGCTTATTTATAGTTTAATTAATCAGCCTATCCAATTAGTTACTATAAAAAAATAAATCATATTTCCTATGATTAACAAAATCACAAAGTATTTCCTGAATAACAGATTTATTACCATTCTGTTACTAATAACTATTATAGTATGGGGAATATCAGTTGCACCTTTTAACTGGGGTAGCATCCTGCCAAAGGATCCGGTACCTGTAGATGCAATCCCCGATCTGAGTGACAATCAACAGATTGTCGCAACAGAATGGATGGGACGCTCTCCCAAAGATATACAAGAGCAGATTACCTACCCGCTGACTACATCATTACTGGGTGTCCCCGGGGTTAAAACCATCCGAAGCACATCCATGTTTGGGATGTCTTTTATCTACATCATCTTCGAAGAAGATATTGAATTTTACTGGAGTCGTTCACGCATTCTGGAAAAATTGAATTCNNTACTGGTACACCCTGGAAGGAAGAAACCCCGAGACGGGTAAACCTTCAGGTGGCTGGGATCCGGATGAGTTAAGAACAGTGCAGGATTTCTATATCAGATACTCATTAATGTCGGCAAAGGGAGTGTCCGAGGTAGCTTCCGTGGGTGGTTTCGTAAAAGAGTATCAGGTAGATGTAAATCCCAATTCTCTACGTGCCTACAACCTTACTATTATGGATGTAATGAATGCCATACAGAAGAGCAACCTCGATATCGGCGCCGAAACGGTTGAAATCAACAAAGCGGAATACCTTGTTCGCGGACTTGGTTACATAAAAAAGGTATCCGACCTGGAAGAAGCAGTGGTTACCGTAAGAGATGGTATTCCTGTAAAGATTAAGGATTTGGCATTCGTCACCCTGGGGCCTGCTACCCGGCGGGGTGGTCTCGACAAAGAAGGGGTGGAAGCCGTGGGTGGCGTGGTGGTAGCACGTCATGGTTCCAACCCGCTTCAGGTGATCGACAACGTGAAGGAGAAGATCAAAGAGATGGACGCAGGATTGCCGCAAAAGACGCTTGCAGATGGATCGGTCTCCAAAGTGACCGTTGTTCCTTTTTACGACAGAACCGCGCTGATTCACGAAACGATAGGAACGCTGGAGACTTCGCTTACCCATGAAACGCTCATTGCCATCATTGTTGTAATTGTTTTGGTCTTAAACCTCAGGGCTTCAGTGGTTATATCCAGTATTTTACCCGTTGGAGTATTGGCCGCTTTTATCATAATGCGTTATGTGGGAATACAAGCCAATATCGTGGCCCTATCGGGTATTGCAATCGCCATCGGAATCATGGTTGATGTGGGAGTGGTGTTTGTCGAGAACACACTCAGACACATGGACATGGAAGAGAATAAGGGGATTCGGAAAGGTAAACCCTTTGCAAACTTAATTTACAATAGTATAAAAGAAGTATCCGGAGCGGTTCTCACCGGACAACTTACCACAATCGTAAGTTTTATCCCGGTTTTCATGCTGGAAGCACAAGAAGGAAAACTTTTTGTTCCTTTGGCATTCACCAAAACATTCGCACTCATTAGTGCATACATGCTCGGCATCATGGTGATACCCACGTTGATGTATTATATCTTCCAGATAAAAATTACATCAAAACAGGTTCGAACAATATCAAACATCATATTGATCGCAGCGAGCATCGCACTAGCTATAATGACAGGGTACTATCTGGTTTTAGCACTGGCATTATTAGGTCTGAATAACCTTTTCTCGTATAAGTGGAAGAACTCAAAGATATCCACTTATATCAATTTGGGAGTTGTATTGATTGCGGTAACATATCTTCTTGCAACAGACTGGCTACCCATGGGTACTCAGGCCGGGACACCACGGAATTTCCTCTTTGTTGTTTTAATAATTGCTGTTATCCTGGGAGCGTTGTGGCTGATGGTAATCTATTATGAGAAAATACTCCGATGGAGCCTTGCAAACAGATGGAAATTCATGACCATTCCCATCTTAACCATTCTTTTTGGCATTGTTATATGGCAAGGGTTTGACAAAACATTTGGTCCTGTGGCAAAAGGATTTGAGACTGTTGGATGGAAATCATTCCGGCAGACAGGTTTCTGGCAATCTGCAAGTAACCGGTTTCCCGGTATAGGCCAGGAGTTTATGCCCACTCTGAACGAAGGTTCTTTTTTACTTATGCCCACAAGCATGCCCCACACCGGGATAGAACAGAATCAGCAATACATTGAAATACTGGACAAAAGGATCAGCAATATTCCAGAGGTGGAAATGACCGTCGGCAAATGGGGACGTGTCAATTCGGCACTCGACCCTGCACCGACTCAAATGTTTGAAAATACAATCACCTACCGCCCGGAATATATACTGGATCAGGACGGAAACCGAAAACGTTTCAAAGTAAACAGACAAGGTGAATTTATTCTGACCGACAAGACTACCTATAATCCGGAGGAAGGTTTTCGATTGATACCTGAAGATAGTCTCATTCACGACAGGCGTGGTAAATATTTCAGACAGTGGCGGCCCGTAATAAAGAATGAAGACGATATATGGCAGGAAATCGTCAACATGTCGCATTTACCCGGACTCACATCGGCACCAAAACTCATGCCCATTGCTGCAAGAACAGTCATGCTTTCGACCGGTATGCGTGCTCCGATGGGAGTAAAAGTATCCGGGCCCGACCTGGAATCAATAGAACAGGGTGGTAAAGCAATTGAAGCGGCTTTGAAAGATGTTCCTTCGGTACTTCCCTCTACCGTGTTTTACGATCGGGCTGTGGGAGCTCCCTACATTGAGATCGCCTTAAACAGGCAGGAGATGGCACGTTACGGAATTACTGTGGCCGACCTGCAGGAGATCATCAGTGCAGCTGTTGGCGGGATGTCCCTGACCACTACAGTGGAAGATCGCGAACGTTTCCCGGTACGACTGCGTTATCCGCGTGAGTTAAGAGAGAATCCGGATGAATTGGCACGTCTCATCGTACCTACTGCCACAGGCGCTCAGATTCCATTGGGCGATGTAACAGACATAACCTATACACGGGGAGCGCAGATGATTCAAAGCGAGAACACGTTCCTGATTGGGTATGTTATTTTCGATAAAGTAGCAGGCAAAGCGGAAGTAGATGTGGTTCACGAGGCCCAGAAGTTACTTGATGAAAAATTAAGAACCGGTGAAATGCAATTACCAAAAGGAGTTTCCTACACTTTCGCCGGAAATTATGAACAACAAGCCCGTGCAGCGAAGCGGCTAGCTATTATCATACCCATTAGTCTTCTTGTTATCCTGCTCATTCTATATTTCCAGTTTAAAACAATCACAGCCTCGCTTATTCACTTTTCGGGAATATTTGTGGCGCTGGCCGGTGGCTTCATTCTCTTGTGGCTTTACGGTGAGCCCTGGTTTATGAATTTCGATATCGGAGGAATGAATATCCGTGACATGTTCAACATGCAACCGATTAATCTGAGCATTGCCGTATGGGTAGGATTTATAGCGCTCTTCGGCATTGCTACAGACGATGGGGTGCTGATGGGGACCTATATTCATGACGCTTTTTTGGAGAGAGATCCGCAGACATTGGAAGACGTAAGAGAAACTGTTGTTTATGCAGGGAAAAAAAGAGTACGACCTGCAGTAATGACCACAGCTACCACTTTGATTGCACTTCTTCCGGTACTCACTTCCACGGGTAAAGGTTCAGAGATCATGGTGCCCATGTCAATCCCTACTTTTGGCGGAATGGCTATCCAAATGATGACCATGTTCATCGTACCCATCCTGCAATGCTGGTGGCGAGAAGGTGTTATCCGAAAAAAAAAGAAACAACAAGCTAAAATTACAGATTATGAAACAATATAACATCAACCGCTTATTTATCCTATTACTGGGTTTTATTATTACACTCCCAGTCAAAGGCCAAACGGCAGATTCGCTCGACCATTATCTTGAGATAGCGGGTAGAAATAATCCGGGGTTGAATGCCGATTTTCTGGCCTACAAAGCCTCGCTTGAAAAGGTGACGCAGGCAGGTGCCTGGTCCGATCCTAAATTGGATATCGGCTTTTTTCTGAAGCCGATGGATATTGTGGGTGGACGTCAGATAGCTGATTTNNGCCACCCACATGGCCAAAATGGCGTATGAAAAATTCAGGGAGACAAGGGATAACCTCTACCTGGAGGTATATACCCAGTGGTATATACTTTCTACACTGGCAGAGCAGCTTAACAACAATCGGGAAAACCTCCAGCTGCTGAAACAGCTGGAAGAACTCGCTATTCGCAAGGTATCATCGCCTTACAGCGGTTCTTCATCAGGCTACACGGTACCTGCCCCTTCTCCTGCAACAAAAAGCAACCGTTTACCCCAGGCTGGAGGTGGTATGGCAGGCATGGGCTCCATGGGAAGCACCTCTGTCTCGACGGGGTCCGCTACCTCCGGCATGGCAGGCATGAGCAACTCAGGCGGTAGCATGTCGTCCAGTATGGGTAGCGCTGCTTCGGGCATGTCAGACGTACTTCGTGTGCAGCTTGAGATGGTTGAAATAGAAAATAACATTGAGAGCATCCTGTCGGACATTGCGGCCGAAAAAGCCAAATTCAATGCGTTGTTGAACCGTTCGGTCGATTTTGAAGTAGTGGTGCCCGACTCCATCGTGAAAGTAGACTATCTCTTCGACAGAGCTTCTTCCATGCGTGAGATTGAAAGCCAAAACCCAATGCTGGGCATGTTCGAGGAAGAAGAACTGGCATACCGAGCAAAGAGAGAAATGGACCAGAAAATGAGTTATCCCATGTTTGGCATCGGGTTGCAATATATGTTGATTGGCAAGAGCAAGACAGCGCCCACGGATCCGGGGATGGAACCCGAGATGACCGGTATGGATATGGTCATGCCCATGTTTTCCATAACCCTCCCCCTATACCGGAATAAATACAACGCACAGCAGCGCGAGAGCCGGTTTATGTGGCAGTCGGCCCGGGAAAAGTACAACAACACGATCAATCTACTTCAGTCCGATTTGTTTAAACTGAAACAGCAGCTCGACAATGCTGAGCGCAAGATTGCCCTTTACCGGAAGCAGGAGCAACTGGCCAAAACAACCTATCAGTTAGTTGTACAGGAATTTGTCTCTGCAAAGAGCGACCTCACCAACGTGATTCAGGTACAGCGACAGTTACTCGATTATCAGTTGCGGCAGGCTGAGGCAATTGCCGAATACAACACCATTGTGGCATCCATCCAAAAATTACATTCTTTTGATACAACAAACAATTAAAATATTACGATCATCATGGATAAGAATAAAATAAAAGAGATCAGCAATCATCCCTATTTCAGGTACGGATTGATCCTGTTGGCTGGTTTATTCCTCGGTTGGCTTATTTTTTCAGGGAACAACGGTGAACAAGCGTCACAGAAAACTGTCGCCGTGGAAGAAGCACATGATCACGGAGCGGAACCCACCATCTGGACCTGCGCCATGCATCCCCAGATCAGAATGGAGGAACCGGGTGACTGCCCTATTTGCGGAATGGACCTCATTCCGCTAAAGACTCCCGGATCGGGCGATGCTTCCATCGATCCGGATGCCATCCAGTTATCGGCTGAAGCCGCCGCACTCGCCAACGTACAAACAACAATCGTGAGCAGACAGAATCCGGTGAAAGAGGTACAACTTTATGGTACCATTCAGGTGGACGAACGGCTCTCTCAATCACAGACCTCTCACGTGAGCGGCCGTATCGAAAAACTGTTTGTCTCTTTTANNCCTGAGCTGTTAAACGCACAACAGGAGCTGATTGAAGCAGCAAAAATGAAAGATCTACAACCCGCTTTGGTACAGGCGGTAAGAGAAAAATTACGTCTGTGGAAGCTCACCGATCAACAGATCGCACGCATTGAACA
>DFYK01000056.1 GCA_002383605.1 Proteiniphilum sp. UBA4084
CCAATGCCTGCAGGTTACCTTTGAACAACCCGTTACCGAAAGCAATGACGAGAAGACCCAGACAGGTGAATGCCAGTAGCAATCCGAACTGACCGGCAGGTACCGGTGTGGGGGTGGGAATGGAGATGATCACNNAACAACCCTGCCATAATAATACCTTTGTAATTCTGTGTTTTATCGGCCAGAAGCCCGCCCACGAGCGCCAGCAGGTAGATGGAGGCGTAGAAGATGGAGTAGATGATGCCGGTTTTGGTTTCGTCCAGGCCAAACTTAGTCATAATAAAGAGCGAGAGGATGGCCATCATTGTATAAAAACCAAACCGCTCACCCATGTTTGCCAGCGATGCTGCCAGCAAACCTTTTGGATGATTTTTGAACATGCTTCAATTATTTTAGGGTTGTAAATATTAGTTTTCGGCTTTTTTAATGTGCAAATATAACTTTTTTGCCAGAAATAAACACTGCTTCAGTGAAAAATGCGCATTATTTTTCGTTCACCGCAGTCATATTTTTTTGTCATTTTATTTGTAAGTATAAAAAATGTTGTACATTTGCATCCATATTTCAATAAAGAATATAAAAGTGAACAATTCAGTTTTTGCATTTTCTTCCGGTTTTTACTTTTACTTTAGTAGGTGAAGGCGGGATTTTATATGCAAAAAAAAAGATAATAACATATCATACAAATAAAGTCCCGTCGGTAACACGATGGGATTTTTTTTTGAAAAAAACAAATAGATGAAAAGAGTTGCTATACAAGGAGGTTTGGGTGCTTATCACGAAATCGCAGCACGTGAATATTTCAGTGATGAAGATGTGGAGATCGTGGCATGCAATACCTTTCGCGATATCTTTATAGAGGCTGAAAAAGATCCGCAGCTTGTGGGTGTGATGGCCATTGAAAATACGATTGCAGGTAGTCTCTTAAAGAATCACGACCTGCTGAAAAATCACAGCCTGCAGATTGCCGGTGAGCATAAATTGCGTATCACCCATTCCCTGGCTGCCCTCCCCGGACAGTCGCTCAGTGATATCAGGGAGGTGATGTCACACCCCATGGCGCTGATGCAATGTGAGGATTATCTTGACAGCCTCTCCGGCATCAGGGTGTTGGAACATGATGATACGGCGCTGGCAGCCAGAGATATTCAAGAAAAAGGGCTGGTCGGTACAGCTGCCATTTGCAGTAGCCTCGCAGCCGAAATATACGGACTGGAAATTCTTGCAGCGGGTGTAGAAACAAACAAACGTAATTTCACCCGCTTTTTTATTCTCGCACGTGAAGAGATGCTGCGTGAGATTCAGAAAGACAACCACATCAACAAATCATCGCTGGTATTTGTATTGCCCCATGCTGAGGGTAGCTTGTCGCAGGTGCTTTCGGTTTTGTCTTTTTATGGTGTCAACCTTACCCGTATTCAGTCGCTCCCCATCATTGGTCGGGAGTGGGAATACCAGTTCTATATCGACCTTACTTTCAGCGATTACAACCGTTACCGGCAATCAATAGACGCCATCATGCCCCTGATCAGCGGTCTGAAGATACTGGGTGAATACAGGGCGGAGAAACACAGGGAGGATCAGAAATCAGAATAACGAAATTAATAATTTAGAATAATGCACATAGAACCTGCCGAACATATCAAGTCCATTCAGGAATATTATTTTTCAGTAAAACTGGCTGAAGTAGCCCGCATGAATGCCGATGGCAAGGATGTAATCAGTCTGGCCGTGGGAGCTCCCGACCGGATGCCTTCACAGGAAACCATCGACACGCTGTGCGAAACAGCCCGCCGTCCTGATGTGCATGCCTATCAGCCCTATACCGGTACTCCCGAACTACGCCGTGCTTATGGTGACTGGTACAAAAGAATCTATGGTGTAGANNTAGATCTGGCGTTGGACGAGGTATTGCCGCTTATCGGATCAAAAGAAGGTATTCTCCATATCTCGATGACATTTTTGAATTTCGGGGATGCCGTACTGGTGCCTAATCCCGGTTATCCCACTTACACGTCGGTGTCGGAACTACTGAGAGCACGGGTTATTCAGTACGACCTGATGGAGGATGAGGGTTGGCAGCCCGATTTTGAAGCTCTTGAGAAGCTGGATCTCACGGGAGTAAAACTGATGTGGGTGAACTATCCAAACATGCCCACCGGTGCCAATGCCACGGTATCACTATTTGAGAAACTGGTCGCTTTTGGTAAAAAACACAACATCATCATCTGTCACGATAATCCCTACAGCTTTATTCTAAATGATACTCCCATGAGCATCTTATCGTTACCGGGAGCCAAAGATATCTGCATTGAGTTGAACTCATTGAGCAAGTCGCACAATATGTCGGGCTGGCGCATGGGGATGCTGGCATCGAACCCNNCAGTTTGTGAAGTGGGTGCTCAAGGCCAAGAGCAACATCGACAGCGGTCAGTTCAAGCCGATGCAACTGGCTACGGTGGCTGCGCTTTCGAACAGTGCTGCCTGGCATGCCGACATGAACCGCATCTATGCCGAGCGACGCATATGGGCGGAGAAAATTATGGAACTGTTGCATGCTTCCTATGATAGGAGACAGGTGGGACTGTTTGTCTGGGGCAAGCTGCCTGACGAATTGCCGGGAAGTGAAGCATTGGTGGATGAGTTGCTGCAGGGAGCACGGGTATTTATTACACCGGGTTCCATCTTTGGCAGCAATGGTGTGCGATTTATCCGCATCTCACTCGGTTCTTCCGTGGAGAAAATGCAGGAAGCACACAAAAGGATTGAAGCGTATTTACAACTGAATAACAACTGAGTGTTTGCGATCAGTGAGTGCAAAATCAAACTTGTTTGAATNNGAACGCAGCAAACATCTAAATTTACGCGGTAAATTTGAATAACAACCGAATAACAATAAAGATATGGAATTTGAATCAATTTTATTACCGGGAATAGACGATAAGCGGCCGCTGGTGATTGCTGGTCCCTGCAGCGCTGAAACTGAAGAACAGGTAATGACGACTGCCCGGCAGCTTGCTGCCGCTGGTGTAAAAATTTACAGAGCGGGCGTTTGGAAACCACGTACCAAACCGGGTGGTTTCGAAGGGGTGGGTAGTCCTGCGCTCAAATGGATGATGCAGGCCGAAAAGGAGACAGGCATGTATATGGCTACCGAGGTAGCCACCGAGAAGCATGTCTACGAGGCACTGAAGTACGGGGTGGATATGCTCTGGATTGGTGCCCGCACGACCGCCAACCCTTTTGCGGTACAGGAAATAGCCGATACACTAAAAGGTGTGGATATTCCTGTGCTGATTAAAAACCCGGTTAATCCCGACCTGGAACTCTGGATTGGCGCCCTGGAACGTTTATACAACGCGGGTATCAGGAGACTGGGTGTGATTCACAGAGGCTTCAGCACCACCGACAAAACGGTTTACCGCAATATACCCCAGTGGCATATTCCCATTGAGCTGAAACGCCGTTTTCCCACATTGCCCATTCTCTGCGATCCGAGCCACATTGGCGGAGCGCGGAATCTTATCCAGAAGATCAGCCAGCAGGCGATGGATCTCAACTACGGCGGATTAATCATCGAGTCGCATTGTACTCCCGATGAGGCCTGGAGCGATAAGGCGCAACAAGTAACGCCGGCAGCGCTCAAAGAAATTCTTCAAAACCTGGTGATTCGCGATACCATGCAAACCACAGAAGATCTGTCGGTCCTGCGCGATCAGATAGACGACCTGGACAACGACTTATTGCAGTTGTTGGCCAAGCGTATGCGAGTTTCCCGGGAAATAGGCCAATACAAACTGGAGCACAATATGCCCATCCTGCAGACGCAGCGTTACGATCAGATACTCACCGACCGCGCCTACCAGGGTGAACGCATGGAAATGTCGGGTGAATTCATCAAAAAGGTGCTTGAAGCCATCCACTCCGAATCGGTGCGTCAGCAAATGGTGATCATGGAGCGGGAGAAAAAACAACCGAATAATAACTGAACAGATGAAGATACTGATACTTGGAGCCGGCAAAATGGGATCGTTTTTTGCCGATGTGCTCAGTTTTGATCACGAGGTGGCTGTGCTGGAACCCGATCCCAGGAAATTGCGTTTTATCTACAACACGCAACGGATGACCGATGCTGCAGAAGTGGAAACTTTTGCTCCGGAACTGGTGATTAATGCCGCTACGTTGAAGTACACCATTCCCGCCTTTGAATCGGTGCTCCCTTATCTGCCGGCCACCTGCATCCTGAGCGATATTGCCTCTGTAAAAACGGGGCTGGAGGAGTTTTACAAAGAGCGCACGCGTCCCTATGTCTCCACCCATCCCATGTTTGGCCCTACCTTTGCCAGCCTGAGCGACCTGAGCACGCAGAGTGCCATCATTATTTCGGAGTCATCCCACCTGGGAAAGGCCTTTTTCAGGGATCTCTATCATCATCTCAAATTGAATGTGTTTGAATATTCGTTCCGAGAGCATGACGAGACCATTGCTTACTCACTGTCTATTCCCTTCGCCTCCACCCTGGTGTTTGCGTCTGTGATGAAACACCAGGATGCACCGGGAACCACTTTCAAAAAACACATGAATATTGCACAGGGATTGCTCTCGGAAGATGATTTCCTGCTGAGTGAAATTCTGTTCAACCCCTATACCCCCGGTCAGCTGACCAACATACGGGAGAAGCTCAAAGAGTTGCTGACCATCGTGGAACAGAAAGACAACGAGGGAATGAAGAAATTTCTCGAAGAGGTACGAAAGAATATCGAGTAATTTATAGCAGTGTTAGTGATGTGATTGAGCAAATAGATTGAGAATTATCGTTCTATTAGTGAAGCTGAAGCACCCGAAATTTACATATCATCTACGATACTGAAAGGTTCATCCCCGGGTCTGAGAGAACTCATGGCTCTTTCGTACTCTTCAACAATTTCGTATCTCTGTATGTCATTTTCTATGGCAGGATTAATAATCAGTTGTATATTATCTAAATAAATAGTCCGGTAGAGGTAATCATATTCACCTACACCTCCTCCTAAATCACGGGCAAACATCCATTGATTCATATCACCCATTTTTATAACCGGTTGTTGTTGTAAATTCCAAACTCCTAATGGTTCCTCAAAAGAAGGCAAAAAATGATCGGATGAAATGATCGGAGTCCCGGGTACAACCATGCTGCCGATAGGTGTTATTTCGCTACCTGAGATGGTCGTCATACTACCCGTAAAATCGGCAGTTCCATTGGTTTTAAATCGTAGATCCTGCATGGTAGTTGTGGGATTACCCATTTTCCCGAAAAAAGAACCCGCGAGTAAATTTATTCCTAACTTAACCGCTTCCGAAACGCCTCCGCTCGCAAAAGCAAGTGCTGCCGAGGCACCAATTTTAGGAAGCATCTCCAGATTACTGATTTTCTTCTGAATTGTNNTCACCACTTTTCCGGCACCTTGAGAGGCGTTATTCAAAACTTTGTTAGCTGTTCCGAGCCATTCATTGGAATTCCCTTTCGTAACAATTGAACCTTCTGAACTTAGTTTAATACCTCCTCTTATATCAATATTTGATTCACTTAAACTATATGCAACTATAGACATCTTTGTTGGTGCCGGTGCAAGTTGATTGTCGTAACAAAGTTCCACATCAAAACAATTCCATCCCCTGTAAATGCTTTTAGCAGGCACGGTATTTATCGTAGAAACATATACCTCTGGAGCGGAAGGACGCCAATCCATCGGGTGGGTAAAATACCCCGATGCATTCAGTATAGACAGAGGACGGTCAAATGCAAGTCTCCAGAATGTTGTGGTGGCTGTACCTGCACTATTTGTGTGATAATAATAGATGCGCAAGATACCTGTAAACCTGTTATATAACATTAAATAGTTTTTTGCCGAATTCTGTTATCGGTGAAGAACTTATTGTATTATATGTCATCTCCTACCCGTCTTCTTTCTTGTAGTTCTTCAAAATAAAATCAGGTAACTGTACACTTGCCGCGTTTTACCAGGGCAAAAGGATATTTCCATGAAAAGGAGAGGCGATGGTCGTAGTGTCTTCCCAGTCGAACCAGGGAGAAACGGTTTGCGTAATGCTTCGTGTTTGCAAAACCACAGATTCACTAAGCAATGAGTTTTCGTCAATCGAATGTTGACAGGCAATTAGTAAAATAACGCCAAATAATAACGTCGGTAGATGTTTTGTTTTCATGATTATGAACTCCTTTCATTATCGTAAGGATTAATAAACCAGATAGAAATAAAATTCCCACTAGGGCCGCGTTCCATACTAAAATGCTGTACATAATTCAGGTTGTAATACTCAATATCATCCCCCATATAGACAGTTATGGTTTCTCCTTTTATCTCAAATCTGTATGTTCTGTCTGATGGCCATTTATTAGCAAAGTGCATTAGATTTGTGTTATTTTTCTTTGCCAATTCCATAATTTGCTCCCCTATTTTCTCTCCGGGGCTCTTGTTCTCATACACAATTTCATCCTGGCATCCTCCAAAAGAAGAAATAGCCAATGCGGCAAATAATAAAAAAAAGATTTTTTTCATTGTAATGATTTTTTATTGTTAATAAAAAGTGATTTACTATAAAAGGTTTACAATAGATTTATTGCACATACTTAATTGATTCATTTCCTTACGCGAGAAGTTCATTTTGTAAGATTGATTTTTATAGAATGAACTTTAATCAGTAATTTCCAAATATATTATATTTTTTTGTATTAGCAAAAATAATGTTTTAAATTATTGTAATTTAACTATTTGGCCATTTTCAACCAAAAACCTACTCTGTATACACCCGGATGATCTTCGCGTCGGTTGTGGGGCGGCTGTTGCCGTCTACCGGCAGGGCAGCGATTTTGTCGATCACATCCAGTCCCTCGGTCACTTCGCCGAAGACAGTGTATTCACCGTCAAGGTGATGCAGGCCCCCGAATGTGGAATAAGCCTCTTTCAAACCTTCCGGCAGAAAGAATTTCCCCGGTGCCAGAGCATAGAGCGAGTCCACCACGCCCAGCACCGAATCGAGCAGGGCGTTAAAACCTTGCGGGTCGCTCTCCTTCAATCGAGTCAGCTCCTCTTTATGCGGTGCATAGTGGGTGCGGATAAGCTGGTTTTTGATGGGGACATTCACGGCCATCTCCATCGTGTCGAGCCGTCCCTGGGTGTATTCCTTTCCATGGACGATATAAAACTGGGAGGCATCCGACTTTTTTTGCGGATTCTCGTTGTCACCCTTCCGGGGGGCAGCCAGGGCTCCTTTCTTGTGAAACCTGTTCTCCCGGAATTCAGGCATTAGCTCCATGTCGGTGCTGCCGCTTCCTATTTGAATGCCGGCGGGTGCGTTGCGTGAGTCTTGTGCTCCGCCCTGGATCACAAAGTTTTTTACCACCCGGTGAAAAAGCGTTCCGTTGAAGTATCCCTCTTTGATCAGTTTCAGGTAGTGATCGCCATGCCGTGGCGTGTCGTCATAGAGCATCGCCTTCATGGCGCCATAGTTGGTTTCTATTACAATGACGGGATATCGGGTCTGGGCCTGCAAAAAGGTTGCAGCAGCGATCCAGAGAAAAATAAGTAAAGCTCGGTTCATAATTAAATTCTTTAGTTTTCAGTTTTCAGCGGTCAGCGATCAGCTTTGGTTGTGAAAGCTTCTCAAGGGCAGCGGTATGAAAAAGAACTGATCACTGAAAGATAAAAGCTCAAAAGCCTATCCTAAGCCGCTGAAATTATCAATCTTTCTCGAAAAGAGCTGAATGCTGATCGCTGATCGCTGACCGCTTCTTAATTTGGCGCCCGTTTATACAAATACATCGCGATGAGCAGAAAAATAATGTTGGGTATCCATGCAGCAATGAAAGGGCTCATACTCCCTTTCACGGCAAAGGTGGAGCTGACAGTCATGAAAAGGATATACCCCATACTCAGTACCAGCCCGATACCAATATTCAGTCCCATTCCACCCTTCACTTTTCGTGCCGACAAGGAGGCGCCGATGATGGTGAGGATAAAGGCCGAAAAGACCGATGCAATACGGGAATGGTATTCAATCTGAAATGACTGAATATTGCCCATACCCCGTTCCTTCTGACTTTTCACATATTTGCGCAGCTGTGGTGATGTCATCATCTGATGATCACTGTTTGCGATGATGAAGTCGTTCGGTACGATCTGCAGGATGGTATCGAGGGAAGAGCCCTGTGTGATTGTTTCTTTCAATCCGTCGAAGTCGCGGATCTGGTAATCGTTGATGGTCCAATGAAAAGCAGAATCGTAACGGACGGAGCGGGCTGTGAGGCGCGACATCAGTTGCAGGCTGTCGAAATAATCCATGGAGAAGTTATATCCTGTTTTACTCGGCATGTCAAAATTGCCAAAGTAGACAATGGTTCCCGGTCCCACTTTAAACTGAATATCCCGGTCGCCAGTTTTTTTCTTTCTCGGATCAACATAGGTCTGCTCAAACTCAATGCGCGTGGCATTGGCCGGTGGTATCACATAGCTGCCAAAAACAAACGCGAAGACGGCGATGACCAGCGCCGAAATCATGTAGGGTTTCATCAGTCGTTGGAAACCAATGCCATTGGAAAGGATGGCCGTTATCTCAGAATTATTGGCCATCTTGGAGGTGAAGAAGATGACTGCAAGAAAGACAAACAGCGGGCTGAAAAGATTGGTGTAGAAGGGAATGAAATTCAGGTAATAATGGAAGATAATATCATGCAATGAAGCATTGTTGGTCATGAACTTATCAATTTTCTCGTTGATGTCGAATACGACGGCAATGGAAATAATCAACGCAATCATGAAAATGTAGGTGCCCAGAAACTTCTTGATGATGTATCGGTCCAGACGTCTCATACCCAGTAAACTATCTATTCGCTTCATAACCTTCTTGTGATGTTTTCGATCATCTTTGGTTTCCATGTTGAAAAGTCCCCGGCAATGATGTGCCGCCGGGCTTCTTCTACCAGCCATATGTAAAATGCCAGGTTGTGGATGGATGCGATCTGCAGACCCAGTATCTCGTTCACGTTGATGAGATGCCGCAGGTAGGCCTTGCTGTAGAGTGTGTCCACAAACGATGCTCCCTCCTCTTCGAGGGGAGAGAAGTCGTCTTTCCATTTCTCATTGCGCATGTTCATGATCCCTTGCCTGGTAAATATCTGCCCGTTGCGCCCGTTGCGGGTGGGCATGATGCAGTCGAACATGTCTACGCCTCGTTCAATGGCTTCGAGAAGGTTCTCCGGCTTACCCACGCCCATCAGGTAGCGTGGTTTGTCTTCCGGCAGGATCCCATTTACCAGCTCCACCATTTCGTACATCTTCTCGGTGGGTTCACCCACCGCAAGACCGCCAATGGCGTTGCCGTCCGCACTTTTCGAAGCCACGTTTTCGGCTGCCCTGCGCCTCAGGTCGGGGTAGACACAACCCTGTACAATGGGGAAAAGCGACTGGCCGTGCCCGTATGGGCACTCCGTTTCGGCAAAGCGAACCAGACAACGGTCGAGCCACCGTTCCGTGAGATCAAGCGATTTTTTGGCATAGGCATAGTCCGCATCGCCGGGTGTACACTCATCGAAAGCCATCATGATATCGGCGCCGATGATGCGTTGGATATCGATTACCTTTTCGGGGGTAAAGAAATGACGTGATCCGTCGATGTGCGACTGAAACTCGGCTCCCTCTTCAGAGAGTTTCCGGTTGTCGGTAAGCGAAAAAACCTGAAAACCACCGCTGTCGGTCAGCATCGGCTTGTTCCAGCCGTTGAAGTGGTGCAGACCACCCGCCTGTTGCAGGATTTCAAGTCCCGGTCTGAGATAAAGGTGATACGTGTTGCCCAGGATGATCTGAGCCCCTATGTCTTCTTTCAGCTCGCTGATGTGCACCGCCTTCACGCTGCCCACGGTGCCCACAGGCATGAATACCGGTGTTTCCACCTGTCCATGGTCGGTTGTGATCAGCCCTGCTCTGGCATTCGTTTTCGGATCGGTATGTTGTAGTTGGAATTTCAAATTGTTTTGTTTCGTGGCGTTTTGACGGCAAAGATAAAGTTTTTGCTGTTACAAACAGAATAGTAACCGTTTAAAAATAGTTAGGAGCACAGAAGGAGTTGACGGACGATAATTATTGAAAAAGTCCAAATTTAATGAAGCTATATGTGGAGATGATTAGAAATGTGCAAAGAATATCGTACTTTTGCTTTTGTATTGACATTTTATTGAATCACATGTTGTCGTACCCGGAAGAGAAAATGCAGATTGTGATGCTTTTCGATGAGGGTATGACACGATAAGGAATAATCATTATGGAGAGTAAACCGGAGTTAATGGCGAGAAAGCCTGAATGGCTGAAGATTTCGTTGCCCCAGGGAAAACAGTACCTGGATGTGAAAGAGATCATAGCAAGAAAACAATTACATACCATCTGTGTAAGCGGCAAATGTCCCAACCTGGCGGAATGCTGGGGCAGGGGAACAGCCACATTCATGATACTGGGAGATGTCTGCACCCGTGCCTGTAGATTTTGCAATGTAAAGACTGGCAGTCCGCAGGGAATTGTCGACTGGGATGAACCCGACCGACTGGCAGATACCATTGAGGGGATGAATCTCAGGCATGTCGTGCTGACCAGTGTCGACAGGGATGATCTGCCCGATGGCGGTGCTGCGTTGTGGGCAAAGACTGTGCAACGCGTGAAGGAGAGAAACCCGCTGGTGACCATCGAAACGCTGATCCCCGATTTTAACGGGGTTGCAGAACATATAAACCTTGTGATTGATGCAGGCCCCAACATCGTGTCACACAATATGGAGACGGTGCGAAGGCTGACGCCCAAGGTGCGGAGCCGTGCCAAGTACGAGGTTAGCCTGAAAACGATTGAGACGATTGCGAACCACGGCAAGGTGAAGGCAAAATCCGGAATCATGGTCGGCCTGGGAGAAACACCCGAGGAAATTATCGAGACAATGGACGACCTGAGGAATGTGGGATGCGAAGTCCTGACTATTGGCCAATACCTGCAACCCACCCGCAAACACCTGACCGTAAAAGAATATGTCTCCCTCGAACAGTTTCAGGAATACAAGAGAATCGGTCTGGAGAAAGGCTTTCAATTCGTCGAAAGTGGTCCGCTGGTACGTTCCTCCTATCATGCGGAGAAACATATTTAATTCAATGCGCCAATATGCCAATGTGACAATGAGCCAATCGAAAAAGGTGCTTTATGGGTGAAACAGTAATTTTTGAAGATCTGGGAAGAATCCGTTACAAGGAGGCATGGGATTATCAGGAAAAGCTGTTTCAACAGGTTATCCGGGACAAACTGGAAAAGAAAGAAAGTAAGCATCAGTACCTGCTTTTTTGTGAACACGAACATGTTTACACCCTCGGGAAAAGCGGAAACAGGCAAAATCTGCTGATCGCCAGGGAACTGTGTGAAAGCCGGAATATTGATCTGCACGCAATCGACCGGGGGGGAGACATTACTTACCACGGTCCGGGTCAGTTGGTAGCCTATCCGATCATCGATCTGGAAGACTTTCAGATTGGCATCAAACGATATATTTCCATGTTGGAGGATGTGGTCATTGAGACATTGAGGCGCTATGGTATTTCAGGAGAAAAAGATGAAAAGGCAATGGGGGTGTGGATAGATCCCGCCCAGCCAGCCAAAGCACGGAAGATATGCGCCATCGGGGTAAGGGCCAGTCGGTTTGTGACGATGCACGGGCTGGCTCTGAATGTGAACAGTGACCTCTCTTATTTCAATTACATCAATCCCTGCGGATTCACCGACAGGGGTGTTACCTCCATGCAGAAAGAGCTGGGGGGGGGAGTCGATTTTAAAGCGGTCTCCGCAGCAATGAAAAGTGCCTTCACCGACATTTTTGGGATGGTATACAGTGCAGGTGATCGGTGACAGATCAATTGATCTCACAGGATGATTGTCTGTGTGATTCATTGCACTTCCGGGCAGATACTTAAACATTTTTAACGGCGTTTCCTATCGAAACCGCTTTAACATTTCTATTTTTGTATCCCATAACAAGAATCCATTATTAACAGCCTAAAAATATGAGTCAAGTAGTCGATATCAAAGAACTCAATGAGCGTATTGAACAGAAGAGTGCTTTCGTACAAACGCTGGTGACGGGGATGAACAAAACAATTGTGGGACAGAAGCATCTCGTGGAATCCCTGTTGATCGGGCTGCTTTCCGATGGCCATATTTTGCTGGAGGGGGTTCCCGGACTGGCAAAGACATTGGCCATCAAAACACTCGCCCAGTTGATTGATGCCGACTACAGTCGGATTCAGTTTACGCCCGACCTGTTGCCTGCCGACGTCGTCGGTACCATGATCTACAGCCAGCGCAACGAAGAGTTCCTCGTGAAGCATGGACCCGTATTCGCCAACTTCGTGCTGGCCGATGAAATAAACCGAGCTCCGGCAAAGGTACAGAGTGCCCTGCTTGAGGCGATGCAGGAAAGACAGGTCACCATTGGCGAGCAAACCTACAAACTGCCCGATCCCTTTCTTGTGATGGCTACGCAGAACCCGATTGAGCAGGAAGGTACTTACCCGCTTCCCGAGGCGCAGGTAGACCGTTTTATGCTGAAGGTGGTAATCTCTTATCCGTCGAAAGAAGAAGAGAAACAGATCATTCAACAGAATATTTTTGAACCGGTGACCATCGATAAGGCTGTTATCTCTACCCAGGCAATTTTGGAAGCACGCAAGGTGGTACGTGAAGTGTACATCGATGAAAAAATCGGTAAATACATTGTGGATATTGTGTTTGCTACCCGTTTCCCCGATCAGTACGGGATGGGCAACCTCAAGGAAATGATTGGTTTCGGAGGTTCACCACGCGCATCCATCAATCTGGCGCTGGCTGCACGCGCTTTTGCGTTTATCAAACATCGTGGTTACGTAATTCCCGAAGATATCCGCGCAGTATGCCACGACGTCCTGCGGCATCGTATCGGGCTCACCTATGAAGCGGAAGCCAACAATCTCACCTCGGAAGAGATCATCAGTGAGATATTGAATAAGGTTGAGGTGCCATAATCGCCCCATTCTGGTGAATCAGTATATAAGGTGCAATTCAAACGGAAAATCCTCATAAAGGGGGTGAGATTCAAATGGAAACAACCGATCTATTAAAAAAAGTACGACACATCGAAATAAAAGCACGTGGTCTCTCCCGCAACATCTTTGCCGGCGAGTATCATTCCGCTTTTAAGGGACGTGGTATGGCTTTTTCTGAAGTGCGGGAGTACCAGTACGGGGACGATCTGCGTGACATCGACTGGAATGTGACGGCACGCTACAATCGCCCCTATGTAAAGATATTCGAAGAGGAGCGTGAGCTTACCGTGATGCTGATGATCGATGTGTCGGAGAGCCTGGGCTTTGGTTCACGAAAGGTGCTGAAACGGGATATGGTGGCAGAGATTGCAGCCACACTGGCCTTTTCGGCGATACAGAATAACGACAAGATCGGGGTCATCTTTTTTACCGACAAAGTAGAGAAATTTATTCCTCCCAAAAAGGGAAAAAAACATATCCTGTTCATCATCCGTGAGATTCTGGGGTTTACGCCCGAGAGCAGCGGCACAGATTTGAATATGGCACTTCGTTATATGACGAATGCCATCAAGAAACGGTGCACCGCCTTTCTGATATCGGACTTCATCGATCCCGACGATTACAAAAAAGCGTTACAGATAGCCAATCGGAAGCACGATGTAGTGGCCATTCAGGTATATGATCAATTAAGTACTGAACTTATTCCCGTGGGACTGATGAAGGTGAGAGACCCGGAAACAGATGAAGAACGTTGGATCAACACCTCGTCACGCAGGGTAAGGGAAAGCTACCAAAACTGGTGGAATGGCCTGCAAAGAAATATGAATTATGCATTCAGGCAGAGTGGTGTAGATAGTGTTTCGGTCTCCACCGAAAATGATTATGTAAAAGCGTTGTTGCAATTATTCCAGCAAAGAAAGTGAAAGTGACGAAAAAAAAACATCATATCGATTGTATACTGAAAGCCGTTTTTATGGCGTGTGGTATTTTACTGTCGCTTTCGGTGTCGGCGCAACGTGCTTCGGTGCAGGCTACTGTGCAGCCGACAGAGATTCTGATCGGCGAACAGGCGCTGGTCAACCTGAAGGTGATTACGCCCAAGGACAAAACCATCCTTTTTCCGGTATTCGAGAAGGAGATTGTCCCCGGCATTGAAGTGATTACCATGCTGCCGCCCGACACCACAGTCGAAAACAACGTGATGACACTGAACTTCAAGTATGTGGTCACCTCGTTCGACTCTACGCTGTATCATATACCCCATATGTCGGTTTTCGACGGTACCGACACCATCTACTCAAATTCCTTCGGACTGAAAGTGACATCACCTCAGCTATCTGACTCTACACTGGCTTATCTGGAAAAAATAAACAAGGGAGAGACCGACTCCATCGATTTTGAGCAGTTGCAGCTGCACGACATAAAACCCGTTCAGAAAGCGCCTTTCGTATGGACCGATTATTTGTGGATCCTTTGGATCGTACTGGGTGTGATGTTGCTGATTGCACTCGTTGGGCTGATCATCTGGCTGGTGCTGAAGAAGAAACGCAAAGGCTATTTTTTTACCCCCCCCGTGGTACTGCCGGCACATGTGCGGGCGATCAGGGAACTGGACAAGCTGAAGGAGGAGAAAATCTGGCAACAGGGCAGGGAAAAAGAATTCTACAGCAAGCTTACAGACATCCTCCGCAACTATCTGGAAGAACGCGAAGGAATCAATGCGATGGAGATGACTTCTGGTGAAATTCTGAATGAGGTACGTAAGCTGTTGGAGGTGGATTCGGTTTACAACAACCTGAAACAGATTCTCTCTACCGCCGATCTGGTGAAATTTGCCAAGTACAAACCTTATCCCGACGAGAACGACCTGAGCATGGTAAATGCTTACTTCTTTGTGAATCAGACCAGAGAATCCGATCCGGTTCCCGAAAAAGAGGAATTGAAAAAAGTAAACAATGAGGAGCCGGAACAGGGCCCCTCCAAGAGTAAATAAAGCATGGAATTTCTGCACCCTGAATATCTCTATCTCCTGCTGCTGCTCATACCGCTCATTGTGTGGTATGTGATGCGGTTGTCGAAGACGCAGGCTTCCTTTAAGCTGGCATCCACCCTGGCCTTTAAAGGGATGAAGTCCGACTTTCGGGTTTATATGCGGCATCTGCCGTTTGCATTGCGGTTGATTTCCATGGCACTGATCATCCTTGTGCTTGCTCGTCCGCAATCGGTCAGTAGCTGGGAAGAGACAGAGACACAGGGAATAGACATTGTGATGGCACTCGACGTGTCGGGGTCGATGCTCTCTCAGGATCTGCAGCCCGACAGGCTGCAAGCCGCCAAAAAGGTGGCGGCGGAGTTCATCACTGACAGAAAAAACGACAACATCGGTCTGGTGATCTTTGCTGGTGAAAGCTTCACCCAGTGTCCGCTCACCACCGACCACAAGGTGCTGTTGAACCTGCTGAACGAAATCAATTTCGGGATGATTGAAGATGGAACGGCCATCGGACTGGGACTGGCCACTTCCGTAAACAGGCTCAAAGAGAGTAGCTCCGACTCGCGTGTGGTGATTCTGCTGACCGACGGAACCAACAACAGCGGACAAATTGCGCCGCTCACTGCAGCCGATCTGGCGCGTTCATACGGAATCCGCGTCTACACAGTAGGTGTGGGTACCAAGGGTATGGCCCCCACACCGGTGAATACACCGTTTGGCATCAGAATGCAGAATATGCCGGTGGATATCGATGAGAAAACGCTCACCGAGATTGCTGCCATGACCGGGGGCCAATACTTCAGGGCGCAGGATACCGAAGGATTGCGGCAGGTATATAAAGAGATTGAAGAAATGGAGAAATATCTGATCAGCGTGCAGAACGTGACCCGGCGCCAGGAATTATTCCTTCCCTTTGCACTGTTTGCCATGGGATTGATATTGCTGGAGCTGCTGCTGCGAAGGACCTGGTTAAGGAACATCCCCTGAAACCTGAAACATAAAGGTGAAAAGTTAAAACAGAGACATGTTTAGATTCGGAAATCCGGAATATTTATGGTTGTTCATCGCCATGCCCTTGTTGCTGGCAATTTACATCTACCTGAACATCAGAAAGCGTAAAGCGGTACAAAAGATGGGTATCCTCTCCACGCTCAAGATGATGATGCCTGAATTATCGCTGAAACGCTCTTACCTCAAGTTCTGGCTTGTCTTCGCAACACTTTGCACGGGAATCTTTATGATTGCCCGTCCCCAGTTTGGCACCAAGGTGGAAACGGTGGAGAAGGAGGGAATAGAGCTGGTGATCGCCATGGATGTCTCCAACTCCATGCTCACCAAAGATGTCGCGCCCGACAGATTGTCGCGCGCAAAACAGATTCTGTCACGACTCATCGATGTGCGGAGTAACGACAAGGTGGCCCTGATTGTCTTTGCAGGAGAAGCATACGTGCAGATGCCACTTACGTCTGACACCCAATCGGCAAAGATATTCCTGAACACCATCGACCCGAGCCTTGTCCCCATTCAGGGGACGGCCATTGGTGAGGCAATCCGCCTGGGAGTGAGTTCCTTCTCGAGTGACAAAGATATCAGCAAGGCGATGGTAATCATTACCGACGGGGAAGATCACGAAGGTGATGCAACCCAGGCAGCCGCCGAGGCAGCCAATGCAGGTGTGATGGTGAATGTGCTGGGAATAGGTTCCCCCGACGGCTCCCCCATCCCGGCACTGGAGTATGGAAGTAATTTCATGACCGATAACGAAGGTAACGTGGTTGTCTCCCGACTGAATGAGCAAATGGGGATGGATATTGCACAAAGCGGAAAAGGGTTTTATGTGCGTGCCGACAACTCAAATACAGCGATCCGCGCACTGGAAACACAACTCGACGAACTGGAAACAGGAAAGTCTACCAGCCTCTCCTATTCGGAGTATGACGAGAAATTTCCGTTCCTTGCATGGATCATGCTGGTTATTCTGCTGATTGAGGTTCTTGTATATGATAAGAAAAATCGCTTGTTCAGAAATGTGAGACTGTTTAAATAAGCTGTCAGTTGTCAGTTGTCAGCTGTCAGCTTTTGATTGCAAAAAAAACGAAAATGAAGGGATTATTTACAAAATATGGATTATTGTTGTTGCTGACACTTCTTCCCTTGTCGGTTTCTGCACAAAAGGAAGTGCGTAAAAATATCCGCAAGGGAAACAAGGAATACAACCAGCAGAAATATTCGGAAGCCACTGCTTTCTATGAAAATGCAGTGAAAGGGAACCCCTCCTCCAAAGAGGCAAACTTTAATCTTGGAAACACGTTGTATAAGCAGAAAGAGTGGGATAAATCCGTTGAAAAGTACAACCATTTCATCTCACTGGAACAGGATAATCCTGCTGAGGCTTCTGCCGGTTGGCACAATATCGGCAATGCCATGCTGCAAAAGAAAGAACTGCAAAAATCAATGGAAGCTTATAAAATGGCGTTGCGACTAAATCCGGAGGACGAAGAAACGCGCTACAACCTGGCCGTCGTACAGAAAATGATACAGGATCAAGATCAACAGGATCAGGGTGAAGGAGAGCAGGAGCAGCAACAACAGGAACAACAGCAAAACAACGATCAGCAGAATCAGTCACCCCAGAATCAGCAGGATCAGGAGAAAAAAGCGGAACAGTCGGAACAGCCGGAACAAATGTCGCGCGACAATGCCCGTCAGTTGCTTCAGGCTATTGAGCAGGACGAACAGCAGACACAGGAAAAGGTTCAGCAGATAAAAGCACAGGAAAGAGAAGAGCAGGCCGAAAATAACAGAAGAAACAACAAAAACTGGTAGTAAGCAGGTGTATATGAAACAAAAACAACATGGCGTTATTCTCCTTCTTTTCGTGGCATTCCTGTTCACGGGCAGGACAACCATGTCGGTAGCACAGGTAACGTTCAAAGCCACCGCACCTGCCACGGTCGTGGAGGGAGAGCAATTCAGGTTAAGTTATGTGCTGAATAAGGAGGGAAGGGATATCCGGCTGCCCGACATGTCTGATTTCGATTTGCTGTTCGGACCCAGTACTTCCACCAGCTACAGTCAACGTACGGTCAACGGTAAGACCACCTCCGAGAGTTCGGTGACCTATACCTACATCCTCGTGGCAAAAAAAACGGGTTCTTTTACCATCCCGGCAGCTTCCATCACAATCGACGGCAGCAATTACCAGTCGAACACCCTCCAGGTCAATGTGCTTCCACCCGATAAAAACTCATCGCAGGGCACAACTCCCGGTGGGCGACAACAAAATGAAGGTGCTTCAGCAGGCGGGGGCACAGTCTCTGCCCGTGATGCGTTTATCAGAGCCATCGTTTCCAAAAATAGCCTTTACGAACAGGAAGGATTTACCGTCACCTTCCGTTTATATACGACATTGAATGTAGTGAATTTCGGGAAGATACAATTCCCCGAATTCGAAGGGTTCATGGTAGAGGAAATACCCTTGCCTGTGAATCAGCAGCTCCAAATGGAACGATACAACGACAAAAACTATTACACGGCCGACCTGAGAAAGACACTGCTTTTTCCGCAGCGGTCGGGTCAGATGACCATTCCTGCCGGTAATATCGAAATGGTCTTTTCGGTTCCCTCAGGAAGAAGTGTTTCCACCTTTTTCGGATCACAGGAGGTGATGGTGGATGTAAAGAAAAATCTGACCACCAACCCGCTGGCCATAAATGTGAAGCCATTGCCGGCAGGCAAACCTGCCAGCTATGCCAACGCAGTTGGTA
This sequence comes from Proteiniphilum sp. UBA4084, assembly GCA_002383605.1. GTDB lineage: Bacteria > Bacteroidota > Bacteroidia > Bacteroidales > Dysgonomonadaceae > Proteiniphilum. The sequence continues at coordinate 18,860 of DFYK01000056.1, forward strand.
CCTTCACGTTGAATTCATCCGTCAGTTCCGAGAAAATTAAAGCCAATGAGGCGCTTACCTTTACCCTGGAAATTTCAGGTACCGGTAACATGAAACTCATCCGCAACCCGGAAATCGCTTTTCCCGATAACTTCGAACTATACGATCCCACAGTAAACAACGCGCTGAATGTAACAACCAACGGCTTGACCGGGATCCGAAAAATCTCCTACATGGCCATACCACGCTATGAAGGAAATTACACCATCCCTTCTATGGAGTTTACCTATTTCGACCCGGGTACAAGCAGATATAAAACACTGACCACCCCCGCATATCAGCTACAGATTACCAAGGGAGATCCGGGAAGTGCCGCGTCAGGTACTTTTGTAAACCGACAGGATGTAAAGGTGGAACAGGACATCCGCTTTTTGAAGACGGGTGATCCCATCTATCTTTCACGTTCTGACTTCTTCGTGGGATCCTTCATGTATTGGTTGTGGTACTTGCTTCCCCTGATTGTACTGATTTCTTACTATGTGATCAACCGCAAACAGGCCCGAGAAAATGCCAATGTTGCCCTGATGCGGACAAAGAAGGCCAACAGGACAGCTGCAAAACGACTGAAGACGGCTGGAAAGTATCTCCGGGAGCATAATAAAGAAATGTTTTATGATGAAGTGTTGCGGGCATTATGGGGATATTTCAGTGATAAACTTTCCATTCCGCTGGCACGGCTTTCAAAAAATAATATTGAATCGGAGCTGTCAAAACAAGGTGTCAGTGAAGAACTTGCCGGCAGGTTCATGCAGATACTCGATATCTGTGAGTTTGCCCGCTACGCCCCCGCAGAGAGCGATGCCGGAATGGACCGGCTATATCAGGATACCGTAGAGGCCATCGGTGCGATGGAGAATAAGTTGAGAAAGAGAGTACGATGACTGTGGAAGCAAAAAGAGGAAGAAATGAAATCGATTAAATTTATACTTATGCTGCTGTTCGTGTTCCCCGTTCACGCAAAGATGAGGGGGCAGGAGAGCGAAGCAACTCAGGCGTACAGGGATCAGGACTACAAAAAAAGTATTGAACTATACGAAGGGCTTGTTACACAGGCTCTCAATGAAGACAAAGAGTCGGCACAGCTTTATTTCAATCTGGGCAACGCTTATTTTAGAGACAACCAAACGGGCAAAGCTATTCTGAATTATGAGAGAGCTCTCCTGCTGGATCCGGGTGATGGCGATATACGTCACAACCTGCGCTTCGCCAGAAGCCGGACTGTAGATCGTATTGATACGGCGGGTGACCTGTTCATTACAAACTGGTTTCGGTCTGTGCGCAACATAAACAGTTCCGATGGATGGGCAACCATCAGCATTGTGCTTTTTATTATTTTTTTGACCTCTGTTGCAACATTCCTCTTTGTGCGCATTCTCTGGGCCAGGAAGAGTTCCTTTTATGCAGGCATCGTGCTCTTCATCCTGATGATCATGACCAATCTTTTTGCCTTCAGCCAAAAAAGTGAACGTCTTCACAGAAATAACGCCATTGTCATGGTGGGGGCGGCCCGGGTAAATGCATCACCCGATGAGAACAGCAACGCGCTTTTCGAACTGCACGAAGGCACCAAAGTAAAGATCAGAAGTAACGATGCCGACTGGTATGAAATTGAAATTGCGAACGGCAGTGTTGGCTGGACTTCAAGACAAAACATAGAGATCATATGAACGAGGCAATCGATAAGCTATTGCCGCTGGAACGGAACTTGTTTTTTGCATTAGACGGCAGCGACTCCCAGTTTCTTGATAATGTAATGTGGATGTTGAGTGGCAGACTGGTATGGATTCCGCTTTTTCTGTTTATTCTTTTTCTTTTCTTTTATAAAAGCAACTGGAAAGAAGGCCTGTTGGTAACCCTGTTTTTTATCCTCGTCTTTGCCCTGTGCGATCAGCTGGCTTCTTCATTTTTCAAACCGGTGTTCGAGCGTTTTCGTCCCACCCATCATCCTGATTTTAAGGAACTGGTTGATATTGTGAACGGTTACCGTGGGGGCCGGTATGGTTTTATTTCGAGCCATGCAACCAACAGTTTTGGTCTGGCTGTTTTCCTCAGCCTGCTCTTCCGGCATCGCCGGGTAACGATCAGTGTGTTGTGCTGGGCTGTGTTGAACAGTTACACCCGTATTTATCTGGGTGTACATTTCGTCTCGGATATTCTGGCCGGCATGATCGTCGGCTCGCTGGTGGGTCTGCTACTTTATAAACTCTACCGGTTATCACGTGCTGTCCTGCTTCATGCTCCGGCATCTCAAAATACGCTCCTCTATAGTCAGAGGCATGCAACCCTTTTATCTCTTTTTATACCTGCTTACGTGCTCATCTTGGTTTTTTTTAGTTCATTTTTAGCAACTTTACCTCACTGAATATGTTCTATTGATAGCAGCGAAACATTTTCGTAAATATTTTTAGAAATAGTTTGGGATATCTGTTTTTTTGTGTAAGTTTAGGGCATGAAATAAATCCTAAATGTATTATCAACATAAAAATAAAAAGCCATGGCAAGAACAATTACATTTAATGAATTGAGAGAACTGAAAGACAAGCTACCCGATGGTAGTATCCACCAAATCGCCGCGGAATTGGATATGAAGCCTGAAACAGTCCGCAACTACTTTGGTGGATACAATTACAAGGAAGGGAAAAGTGTAGGAATACACATTGAACCGGGACCGAATGGTGGTATTGTTGTGCTCGACGATACCACAATTTTCGATAAGGCATTGAAGATACTCGGGCTTGAAGATTACCCACAACCCGAAGAAGTAGAAACAAAAGAAGTTGATTAAAAAAATGTAACCCAATATTTCAGGCTCATGCAGCCGGATGTCGGGTTACTTGTTCTTTGACCCAACCCGTTGTTTATGGCCACAGATCCATGGACATGTAAAGAATATACAAGTATGGAAAAAGATGGTAAAAATAAAAATGCGCACGATGAGAAGTTGGTTACGGTAGCCATTCATTCCTATGAAAAGGCACATATCCTGAAATCGATTCTCGAGTCGGAAGGTATTCCGGCCGTCATCCATGGTATTAAGATGATCGATCCCGTTATACCGGGCAACGTGCGTGTACGCATCAATGAAACCGATCTTCCAGCGGCGCTCCGTGTAATCGAGAAAATAGATTTTACATCCCCCGCCGATAAGGAAGAGGAACATAAGATTAACAAAGAGATACTCGTGCCGGTAGACTTTTCAGCATACTCACTTGCTGCATGTGAATTTGGCTTTCATCTGGCACATGAATTGAACTGTAAGGTGAAGCTGTTACACGCTTTCTTTACACCATTTTACCCCGGTGCCATACCATTTGGCGATTCGTTTACCTTACAGGCAACAGACAGAGACCTTTACCAGGATATAAAACAAAAAACCGAAGACGAGATGCAGAACCTGGTGAGAAAAATTGAAGAAAAAATTGCCTCCGGAGCGTTACCGGCTATCTCATACAAGACAGTGCTAATGGAAGGTCTTCCCGAAGAGGAAATTATCTCTTATTCCAAAAAAATGCGTCCCATGGCCATCGTCATGGGAACAAGAGGAAAGAGCGCCAAGGAACTTGATCTCATCGGAAGTGTGACGGCAGAGGTGATAGAGGGCTGCAAGACACCCATTTTTGCGATTCCTGAAGGTGCCAAAACCAAGGAGCTTTTGAAGATGCAGTCTATCGTATTTCTTACCAATTTCCAGGAACGGGAGTTCAAGGCTTTCGATATCATGATGGACTTTTTGAAACTTAGTCCTGTAAAGGTCTATCTTGCCCATATCGCCAAGAAGGAAGATGTATGGAATGAAATAAAGCTCTCTGGTATCCAGAAACGTTTTTCAGAATTATATCCCCACCTGCGAACCGAGTACAAGTTGATTGAACAGAGCGAAGGAATGGAAGAGGCACTTGATAAATTCGTGAAAGAACACAAGATTGACATGATCTCCCTGTCGAGTTCCCGGCGTAATATTTTTGCCAGAATGTTCAATCCGGGCATCGCCCGAAGGATGCTGTTCCATTCAGATACACCCCTGCTGGTGATTAAAGGGATGTAGTATATTCAGCAATATAATACAAAAAAAAAGGGTCTCTGCAAAGAGGCCCTTTTTGGTGCTGTCGTCATCATTTTTTTATTACAGACCCAATTTAGTCTTCACCGTTGGTGTGATGTTTGTAGCGGTTGGGCTTACATACACGATGGGTGATTGCATGGTAGAGACATCGAAAACGAAAGTGTATTTGTTTTCATCTCCCACCGCTTTGATGGCATCGGCAATTTTTTTGTTAACCGGTTCCAGCAGCTTTTGCTGTAATTGTTGCATCTCCTGCTGGCTGTTCTGCAGGTAAACCTGGTATCTCTCCTGAATTTGAGCAAGTTGCTTTTGCTGGTCCTGCTGTACTGCCTCAGAGGTGCTTGCAGCCTTGCTGAACTCTTCCGATTTTTTGTTGAATTCATCAACCAGGGCCTGTCCGTTTTTAGAGATTTCTTCCTGTTTGGAACTGAGTTGTGTCTCAATACCGGCCAGTTCGGGCATGGCAACGAAAATCTCCTGTGCGTTGAGATAAGCGATTTTCACATCCTGAGCCACCGCTGCTAGGGGAGCCAGTGTAATAAAAAAGATCAATAATTTTTTTAACATGATTGCTATTGTAATTTATAATTAAAACTCCTTGGTTAAATCGGCACAAAGATAAACTATTTATTTTTAATAGCCTAACCTTGAAAGCACCTGATCACTAATGTCTATGCCGGGAGAGGCAAAGATGATGGAGGTGGCTGATGCCCTGTCCACCACCACGGTGTAACCGCGACTCGTGGCAATCTCTTTGACCGCTTCGTAGATATTATCCTGGATGGGCTTGATCAATGCTTCCTGTTGCTTGAACAGTTCACCCTGGGGGCCGAAATATTGGTTTCTAAGTTCCTGAATTGCATTTTCCTTCGCCACGATCTCGTTTTCACGTTTGGTCTTTTCCGTTCCAGCGAGCAACGCCAGGTCGGCCTGATATTTTTTATACAGGGCATTCACAATCTCCACCTCTGCGTCTACCTTCTTTTGCCATTCTGCCGACAAGCTTTCGAGTTGTTTGTTGGCGCTTTCGTAGGCGGGGATCCTTTCGAGAATGTATTCCATATCAATGAGTGCATATTGTTGGGCATAGGCGCTGCTCATTGTCAATGAGATCAACAATCCGATTATTAACAGTGTCTTTTTCATCATGATTTCTCCTTTTATTTTAATTGGTTGAAACGGGAATACGTTTTTATCCTATTGTTTTGCTGTTATCTAAGACGGGTTCATGTTACAAATGTTTACAACGACTTCCGTAAAAATAGTTAAATAGGGCAAACGTGATGAGATGCAGAAAACCGATTAGAATTCCTGTCCAATGATAAAATGGAACTGGCTTCCTCCCCTTTGTCTGCTCCCACTCCCGTAGACAGTATCAAATCCGTATGCCCAGTCGATACCCATCAGACCGATCATTGGCAGGAATATTCTGGCTCCCACGCCGGCTGAGCGTTTCAGGTCGAAAGGATTCAAATCTTTCACATTATACCATGCGTTACCGGCTTCCAGGAACGCTACACCATAAATGGTGGAGTTGGGTTCCAGAATGAAAGGATAACGTAATTCCAGCCCCAGTCGGGTATAAGCACGCGCCTGCGTGGCTATTGAGTTGTTTTCATATCCCCTCAGTGCAACGTTTTCGGTTGCGAAAGAACTGGTATAACCACTCATGCCATCCCCTCCCACGTCGAACGTTTCAAAAGGTGTCAGTTTGTTTTTATTGTAATGTCCGAGAATACCGAACTCCACGCGTGTAGCCATTACGGGCGTACGGGTCACCGTAGAGGGCGTGAGTGGCGTGAAAGTACGTACTTTCAGCTTCCACTTGTGGTATTCATTCCATTTATATTTATTCGGATCGCTGTATGCCATGGCGGCATAATCATTGGTATCCCACAACGAGAAGGGTGGAGTGGCATTTACACTCAGGGTAAACTGCGAACCGGTGCGTGTATAGATGGGGTTGTCGGTAGAAATACGAGAGAGAGTGAGCCCGAGTGTGATGCTGTTGCTCACCCCCGTTTGAAAAGGAAATTGGTTGTATGACCAGTTCTTCAAATTGTAGCGTTGATATCCCAATTCTGCCATGAACTGAAAGTAGTCGTCTGGCCATTCAAGCCGTTTACCGTAACCCAGCGAGAGACCCATCATACTGAAGACCTGATCGGGGTCGTAGGCATACTCTGCCATATCCTGATATCCGCCGTATCCGCCGTATCCGCCGTATCNNCCGCCATATCCGCCATATCCGCTGCCATAACCATACATATAGGGATTGTAGTAGCTGTTTTGGGAATAGTAATTGGTATTCAGACCGGTGTATCGTGAATAGTACGCACTCACCGACAGGTTATTGGGTCTTTTTCCGCCAAACCAGGGCTCCATAAACTGGAATTGATAAGACTGGTAGTAACGGCCATTGGTTTGTGCACTCAGTACCAGTGTTTGTCCCTCGCCCTGCGGAATGATGCCTCTATGCATGGAGGGATTCAGCATGTTTTTCAGGGAAAAGTTATTCAGTTTCAAACTGAGTTTACCCACCAGACCGGTTACACCCCAGCCGGCTGAGAATTCAATCTGATCGTTTCCTTTCGATGTGAGCGGATAGGTGATGTCTACCGTTCCGTCTTCCTGATTTGGGCTGATCCCTTGTCCGATATCTGCGGAGAGTGCTTCGGGGTCGAAGTGTCCGGTCTGAGCAATTTCGCGTACCGAACGTAGCAGGTCCTCCTTGCTGAAAACTGCTCCCGGTTTGGTTCTCAACTCTCTTCTGATCACATCTTCATACAAACGGTCGTTTCCTTGTATAATCACCCGCTTGATGGTGGCCTTGGGTCCCTCAACCACCCGTAGTTCCAGATCCACGGAATCGCTTTCTATGTTGATCTCTACCGGATCGATGTTCGAGAACAGATACCCGTTATTTTGGTAAAGGTTCACGGCAGCATCTTCGTCGGAGACCAATCTCTCCTGTAGTTTCTTTTGGTTGTACACATCACCCGGTTCCATATTTAGCAGCTGTTCCAGACGTGCTGAAGGATACTGCGTGTTGCCTACCCAGTTAATGGAGCGGATGTGGTATTGGGGACCCTCCTCTACAAGCAGTTCTATATTGACCGTTTTATCGTCATATTTATAGACTGTGTCGCGCAGAATCTCCGCATCACGGTATCCTTTCTCCTGATATTTGGTGATAATATTTTTCTTGTCTGCCTCGTAAAGGTCTTCCACGAACTTCTTCGCCCGGAAAAGATTTCTGATCTTTCCCTTTTCGTTCGTCTTTTTCATCGCCCGTTTCAATTGATTGTCTGAGAGCGCCTCGTTTCCTGTTATCTCGATGCTGTTAACCTTCAGCTTTTCCTTTTTATCCACATCAACCTCGAGCACCACCTGATTCTTCTGGGTACTGTCTGGTCGTTGAAAGATCCTCACTTCAGCATCGCCGAATCCTTTCTCCTCAAAAAAACTCTTGATGATTGTCTCTGCCCGGTCAATCTGGGGAGGAGTGATCTGATTCCCTTTCACAAAGCCGATCTTTTTCTCAATATCCTCCTGCTCACTCTTTTTCATGCCGATGTAGCGAATATCTGCCACACGGGGACGGTCAGTAAGCCGCAGCTCGAGCCAAACGCTGTCGCCTTCAACCCGGGTTTGCAGTATTTTCACATCTGAAAAGAGTCCCTGCTTCCAAAAACGTTTCAGGGCATTGGTGATATCCTCGCCGGGAATCTGTATCTCCTGCCCCTTTGTCAATCCCGAAAAGCCAACCAGGACAAATTTCTGATCTTCATACATGGTTCCTTCCACCCCGGTGACATTGATATCGGCGACATAATATTTTTTTGGGGGGGCGGTGTAGTTGATGTTTAGTTCACTCGGGGGAACAGTACGCACCGTGTCGTTGGTCTGCGCCAGCGACACGGTCTGTGAAAGCAGGGTGAATAACAAAAGTAAGGTGAATGTCTTCTTCAACATTGTGATATATCTTTTCTCTGACTGTCTTTGGTTCAGTGTGTACCGGTTTATTTATCTGATTCTATCTGTTCACTGGTTTTACCGTATCTCCTTTCGCGGCACTGAAAGTCGAGAATGGCTTTATAAAGCGCCTCCTCACCGAAATCGGGCCAAAAGGTTTCCGTAAAATAAAACTCTGTATAGGCACATTGCCACAACAGAAAATTGCTGATCCTTAGCTCTCCGCCCGTCCTGATCAGAAGATCGGGATCGGTAAGATTGCAGGTGGTGAGATACCTGCCGATGGTTTCTTCATCAATATCCTTTGTTTTCAAAACTCCTTTGATCACATCTTCCGATATTTGTCGGGTTGCCTCCGTAAGCTCCCATCTGGATGAATAGCTTAAAGCAATCACCAGTTTAAGATTCCTGCCTCCTGATGTTTCGCGGATACAGTTCTCGAGCGATTCTCTCACATTTTCAGGAAGACGGCTCATGTCACCGATAGAGGCAATGCTCACACCGTTTTTTTTCAGGTCTGCTGTCTCATTGGCAATGGCATACACTATTAAGTCCATCAATCCTTCGATCTCTTCTTCAGGACGAAGCCAGTTCTCGGTGGAGAAAGCATACAGGGTAAGGGTTTGAACCGATGCCCTGATGGCGCCTTTCACCACTGTCCTGATGGCCGTCACTCCTTCCCGGTGCCCTTCGGCTCTTTCCAGACCCCTGGCTTTTGCCCAACGTCCGTTGCCATCCATGATGATGGCTATATGGGAAGGAATACGGTGATGATCAATTTTTTCAAATAGCGACATCTTTTCGTGGCTAATAAGTTAGTTGCCGTGACAGGGATCTTCTCTCAGGCCGAAGTCCCAGGTGAGGCAAATCATTGTGACTGAATACCAGTCCCGATTTTTGAGGAGACTGCTCCCGATACCATAGGGTTGTTCCAAACTCCATGCCTGCGTTTTTTGTGTCACATCGAAATCATCGCCAAACAACTTACGCATGGAACACTCAATGGCAATGTTCAGTCTGTTTTTTAGCTTAAACTTAAACCCCACACCAAAAGGCATGTTCAGACCTGCGTACGCAATCTCTCCCGGGGCGTATGTGATACCGGCGCCGACAAACAGGTAAGGTGTATGGGGTTTTGTTCCCATATACCGGTACTTGTCACTGTAGGGCAAGAAGTTAAATTCGGCCTGGGTGGCTGCTTCTATAAAAGTACGACGAAAAGATTCCGGTTGTCCCGATGGGAAAATGTTACCCGAGTCACGGGTATCTCCGGAGATTCTTCCTGCCAGCAGGTTCGTTTTTAACGCCCAATGAAAGTTGATGTTATACCGGAAAAGTACACTTGTAACAAATCCCGGGTTATCCATGTAGCGCGTTTTATTGGCATCCCCCATGTAGGAGGAAACTCCTGCCGCCCCTCCTGCCTCGTATTTATACTCCTGCGCATATACTCCTGCAGAGAAAGGAACCGTTAAAAATCCCGCCATCATCACCACAAGCAATCGTTTCGCCAGAAAATTCATACCTTCATACCTTTAATCCTGTTTCCAAGAGAACGGTAATTCGGATGAAAAATTATCTTTCGCTCAACAAATGTGACAATCCTTCTTCAGTTGGTTGCATATTTGCTCAGCCTGCCTTTCCATGCATCGGTCAGTTGCGTTTGCGTGGCAGATATTCCGCCGAATATCCATATATTATTTCCTGCATCGGTCACGATCGACGTGTTTGTCCGTCGGGTAAAACCAGATGATGGGAATGCCTGATTTTCTGCTGCAGCAGTCCAGTCTAGTCCATAATTATTCGAGAACATCAATATGTTTTTATCCGATGAGGTAGTCATCAGATATGTTTTGTCGTCATAAAAAAACAGGCTGCTGCCTTGTAAGGAGACGGTATTTGGAATTCTTGAAAGGATGGAGCTGATGCTGCCATTATTTTCGAGTAAAATCCAGATGTTGTTGTTCAGGCTGCCGTCGGTTGTAACTCCTCCCGATAAAATCAGATATTTTGAATAGGACGATGTCATATCCGCCTTTATGGCTGAAAAATCTCTTACAGGTAGGTTTGCCGGTAGCTTATTCATCGGCTTTAATACCGAAAAATTATCTGTTTGCACGAACGTAAGCTCACCGTCGATTTCTGCAGCTGCCAGAATATTGTCCTGGGTAGCCAGAGGAAGCACGCCATAGATTGTTTTTACCGTGTGTGTGGTGACAACCTGGCTCCAGTTGATTCCGTTGGCCGATTGATAGACAATTCCTGTTGTGGTGTCGAGTCCATACACGGCATTGTCGGTGGTAACCAGCGAAGAGAGCCGCAGTGTGGGAGGCAGCCCCGTCAGGCTGAGGGCGGTCCATACAGTTCCGTCGCCACTGTTTGTGGACATCGCTTTTGTGGCGGTGCCGGAGTTAAAATAAGTGATGAACTGTCCTTTGAATGCGATTGTTTTCTGTGAAACAACAGGAGCAGGTAAATATCCCGGATTCTTTAACACCCACTGAAGAAGATAGGGATCTTCCTGATAGATATTCAGTTGGAAATCATAGGATTTTTGTGTGATGCCGTCGGGCGCCGTCGTGGTAATCTTCTCTAACCGGCTAATCGCTACCGAGTCGGCCTGGACCCAGTTGTATGTGCTGTCGGGACGTAGTTTGAGCTGCACCAGCGTAAATGGATTGTAGGTGCTGGAGCCGGTAATATTGAGTATCACGCTGTCTGCCTGAAACAGATAGGGCAACGGTTCCTCGTTGAAGATTTTCCCGTTTACCTGATCAATGGTAAATTTTGTGGACGGCAATATATCGGACGTATCTGTGGCAGATGACAGCGAAAAAGAATATATTTGCGCATCGGGAGAATATTCCAGCTCCTCGTTGTTTGAATTCAGGCAGGAGGTGAGGAGCAACAGGTTAAGAACAAGCAGCCATGCCAGGGAAAAATATTTGGATACCATTCGTTTCAAAAATATTGTACAGCACGTTTAAGATATGCAAAAGTAGAAAGATTTTTCGCTATAACCATATTAAAATGAATATTTAAAGAAAATTTCGAGTTATTTGGCACTTTAAATGAAACTGCGTCGAGTCTGAATATATTTTTGCACTGATTTCTTTCCCTTCTATTTCAGGAGCTTTGGTCCCTTTATAAAGCATTTTCTCCGAAGTCTCCACATACGCTTCGTCCCACATATTCTTCCTGATAAAAGAGGAGAGCAGGCTTGCCCCGCCTTCCACAAGCAGAGAGTAAATCCCTTCCCGGTAGAGGCTTTGAAGGATCTGCCGGTTGGTGTCATCCTGAAAATCGATGAGGATTTGTTTTACTTCCCCGTTCGGCAAATCCCTGCGGACTGCTGTCGTGAATACAACCGTGGGTGTTGTTCCGTCGAACAGGGCGGAAGTGGACGGTATCCTGTTCTCCCGATCTATCACGATGCGTACGGGATCTTGCCCGTACCATTTTCTGGCCGTTAGCCGCGGATTATCAAGCAGTGCCGTTCGCGTACCCACGAGGATGCCCTGTACCTGTGTGCGAATCTTATGAACGAGGGTATGGGTGAGTCTGTTGGAGATGACTGCCGGCATCTTTTCCTGAAGTGATGTACGGGCATGGTCTATAAACCGGTCCTTGCTTTGTGCCCATTTCAATATCACGTATGGGCGGTTGTATTGTTGGTTTACAAAAAAAATCCTGTTCAACTCCCGTGCTTCGCTCTCTAAAATTCCCGTTGCAACTTCTATTCCCTGTGCTCTCAGCATCTCTATTCCCCTGCCTGACACGGCAGGGTTCGGATCCTTCACGGCAACCACTACACGGGGAATCTTCCGGGAGATAATCAATTCGGTACAGGGAGGGGTCTTTCCGTGATGAGAACATGGTTCCAGCGAGACATACAGCGTGGAATCAGAGAGCAGCGCCTCTTCTTTCACTGCCATAATGGCATTTACCTCTGCGTGTGCTTTTCCATATTGCCTGTGATAGCCTTCACCAATAATCCGATTGTGATGAACGACCACCGCCCCCACCATGGGGTTGGGATGGGTATAACCTTCACCTTTGCGGGCGAGCTGAAGGCATCGCTCCATAAATGTCGGATTTACTTCCATTTTTTTTATCTTTGTCCTGTCGGGCAATTTATAATATCCTTGTTATGCAACAACTAATCAATCTTATTCGTCGCGAACTGAGCGGGTTGTATACCGCTTCTGAGGTCGCAGTGCTTACCCGTCTCATCTTCGGAGAGGTTTACGGCAATCCGCAAAACATCGTAACGAACGACAAAATTAATCATTTATCCCATTTGCAGACTGAAAAACTGGATGATATTCTTTCCCGGTTAAAAAAAGGAGAGCCTTATCAGTATGTGCTGGGTGAAACTGAGTTTTACGGTAGGATATTCAAGGTCACAGGTGACGTGTTGATTCCGCGTCCTGAGACGGAAGAGTTGGTTGAGTGGGTTGTTTCGGAATCACATGAAGGGAATCTTTTTCTGGATATTGGAACCGGCAGCGGCTGTATAGCCATCACCCTGGCCAGAGAAGTAGCCAATGCACAGGTGGAGGCATGGGACATTTCAGAGAAGGCGCTGGCTGTGGCAGCCGTGAATGCCGCCCGAAACGGGGCAGTGGTACGGTTTTCCCAGGTAGACGTTCTCCGGACACCCACCCCGGTGGGTAAATATGATGTTGTTGTGAGCAATCCTCCCTATGTATTGGAATCTGAAAAAAAGGATATGGAGCTGAATGTGCTTGATTTTGAGCCGCACGAGGCCCTTTTTGTGCCGGATAACCGCCCGTTGCTGTTTTTTGAGGCGATAGCCTCTCTAGCCGGTGAGTTTCTGCATGAAGGAGGAAGATTGTATTTCGAAATAAACAGGAGTATGGCGGAGCCAGTGGGTGCGTTGTTGCGTGATATCGGTTTTTGTGGTGTGGAGGTGAAAAACGATATCTCTGGCAATCCGCGGATGATCCGTGCCGTAAAACCAGTAAGCCATGGATAAACCTGAAAAGATAATCACCGCAGAAATGGCTTTTGCGCAAATGACGCGGCTTTGCTCACGGAAAGAATGCTGTGTGTGGGATGTGCTGCAAAAGCTGAAA
>DFYK01000098.1:0-33862 GCA_002383605.1 Proteiniphilum sp. UBA4084
TAAAATAAGATCAAACTAATCTTTTTCCTTTCAAATGTTAGAGAAAATTATTTACCTTTGACGAATTTAAAAGAAACACCCTTGTGTACGCACACATGGCTGGATACAAACACATTACACATACTAACACTAAATAAAAACATAAATTAAATCGTAATGAATGGATCGGGATTTCAGACTATCGATTATGTGATAGTCGGGATTTACATGGTGCTCCTCGTGAGTTTAGGTCTTTTCCTCTCCAGAAACAAAAAAGGAGAACAGAAGACAGCAAATGACTACTTTCTGGCAGGCAACAAACTCACCTGGTGGGCAGTAGGCGCGTCACTGATTGCTGCGAATATATCTGCCGAGCAGTTTATCGGAATGTCGGGATCGGGTTATAAAATTGGTATTTGTGTGGCTGCCTACGAAATCATGGCAGCTGTCACGCTCATTATCGTGGCCAAGTTCTTATTGCCAGTCATGCTAAAACAACGGATTTATACCATTCCCCAGTTCCTGCGTGAACGCTATAGCGGGGGTGTGGGTATGGCCTTTTCTATTTTTTGGTTGTTCCTGTATGTTTTCGTGAATCTGACTTCCGTAGCATGGCTTGGTTCCATAGCCATTGAACAGATTCTGGGACTGGAAGGATATCGAATGGAGATCGTTCTGGCCTTGTTCATTATTGCGGGTATATATTCCATCTACGGTGGTCTCGCCTCGGTAGCATGGACCGATGTACTTCAGGTGGTATTCCTGATTGGTGGCGGACTGATAACAGCCTACTTTGCACTGGAAGCAGTGTCGGGAGAAGGCAGAGGCGCCTGGGACGGACTGACCATCATCTATGAAAAGCTGAAGAGTATCCCCAACGATACCCACTTTAATCTGATCGTAGATAAATCCAAATCGCCAGATGCATTCCGGGATCTTCCCGGGCTGGCTGCCATCGTGGGTGGTGTATGGCTGACCAATATCGGCTATTGGGGTTTCAATCAATACATCATCCAGAAGGGGTTCGCTGCAAAGAGTACAAAAGAAGCACAAAAAGGACTTATATTTGCTGCTTTCTTAAAGATTCTGATTCCTTTCATCGTGGTCATTCCCGGTGTAACTGCTTTTGTAATGTTCAACTTTCCGCAAGAAATTCCTGGTATTCAACAGGGTTATTTTGACATGTCGGGAACCATCAATGTTTCCGATGATGCCTATCCCTGGCTGATTCGTAATTTTGCCCCGATAGGAATTAAAGGACTCTCGTTTGCTGCCCTGGCAGCGGCGGTAATCTCCTCACTCGCTTCCATGTTGAACTCCACCTCCACCATCTTCACCATGGATATCTACAAACAGCATATCAAGAAAAATGCAACAGACAGACAATTGGTGAGAGTAGGACGCATCACAGCCTTACTGGCGCTGATCATTGCTCTTTTCGCAGTGGAACCGCTGTTGGGTGGCCTGGATCAGGCATTCCAGTATATACAGGAATATTCGGGATTCATCTATCCGGGTATCATTGTCGTGTTTGGACTTGGTCTGTTGTGGAAAAGAGCTTCTTCCAAGGCTGCCATCTGGACTTCCATTCTCACTATTCCAATGGGAGTGCTGTTCAAGATTGCCATGCCTGATATGCCTTTCCAGTTTAGAATGGGCTACATCTTTATCATTCTCTTTATCATCTTTGTTGCGATCACCTATGTCGACAACAGCAGAACAGGAACAAAGCTTCCTGCTGATACAGACAGAAAGAAAATGTTGAAATGGGCAAGAATTACCTTCGCGGCTGCACTGACCTTCATACTCGCCGCCGCTGTGCACAAAATATTATTTGTTAGCGGAAGCAGCAATGAAGTGATCATCTATCTTGAGCATATCGGATTTGAAGCTTTCTTCTTCTTCGGCTCCCTGATCTTTTCCGTATCTCTCTTCCTCTTCTCCAATGCAAACGATCCCTATAAAGATGCAAAAGCAGTACCTTTTGACTTATCCTATTTCAAGACCGACAAAGGATTTGCCATCGGTTCGTTTGGCATCTGTTTGCTGGTCACACTGATTTATATTCTGCTGTGGTAAAAGAGGAATAAGTTTTAAAATAATCTTTATCAATCAAGCCATTCAGCAACAAGCTCAATGGCTTGATTTGTTTTCAGGTAAAAACGACATGTATAGAATATTTTTATTGCTGCTGGCTTGTATGTTGCAACCGGCAATACATTTGAACGGACAGACTTTTTCTGCCAAGGCTCACAGTACATTACCCATCAGTACACTGACAGAGAAGGGAGCCTGGTGCTGGTTTGCCGATCCGCGGGCTCTCCATTATGAAAATGAGAGCGGAACCATCAACAGCAGCTACATCGGCTACATCGATGTGCAGGGATCTATCAAGGCTACCCAGATAGATCATCTGAAGAACAGGACAAATGAAGTATTGATCCGCTCCTGGTTTCAACCTGACGANNCCCTGTTTCTATTACCGTGTTTCGCAAAAACCGGGCGACATCACCACCCTCGGTGAAGAAAAAAGGCTGGATACAGGACACAATACAACATATCCATCTCCTTTTATTCTGACGGATGATCCGGAGCATATCTACCTCTGCTGGAGAGGAATTGGCTGGCACCCGACCATTGCCCGCATGACGATACCCGATGAACGGGATCACGTGGCATTCGACTGGGGACCGCACCAGATTATTCGCTCACTGAAAGGTGCGGGAGGAGTCAGGCCTTATGCCAAATATGCATCGAATGGTAAAGACAGGATCTACCTTGCCTATACCTCCACACACCCTGATAATCAACCTGAGAACTGGATCTATCTCAATTATATCGATATCCATACCAAAGCATTGAAAGATATCGGAGGAAATCTGTTTTCGGTGGTGGGTGAGTCGCAGCCGCATGAAGTGGATATCACCCCGGCATATAAAGAGAATCATCCTTTGGCGGTGGTCGATGCTTCTCCGCTCCGTAACTGGATTTGGGAGCTGACACTCGATGAAAACGAAAATCCGGTGATGGCCACAGTCGGCATCAGCCACGATAAGTCTTCGCACGATTATTATCGTATCGGATGGACAGGCAATCGGTGGCAGAAAACATTTCTCACAAACGCAGGCGGACACTTTCATCAGTCGCCCGACATCGAAAAGTGTTACAGCGGTGGACTGGCTCTTGACAAACGAAACCCGCAAATCGTCTATGGTTCGGTTCCGGCGGAGGGTAAAGAAGGAACAGTGTATGAACTCATTAAATTCATGGTAAATGGCCATGGAAAGTTAATTTCTAAAGAGCAACTTACTTTCGATTCACCGAAGAACAATGTCCGCCCATTCGTCATTGCCAGTAAAACAACGAATTCCACTCTGGTATGGATGCAAGGCGATTATTACGACTGGATTGTAAGTGCTCAACGACCACAGGGCTATTCCACTTCCATCAAGACAAATATGCTTGTTCCACAGGAGAATATCAATCTGAAAAAGGGATTAAGTCTCGAGAAGAGAGTCGGCAGAGTAGCCGGGAAGAAAAGTTTCAGCATACCTCAATCGGAAAGATTTACCATTACACTCATCTTATTGCCCGATTCCGGAGCATGGCAGGGTGAAATTTTACAATTCGCTGGCTTGACTTATGGGGTGACCCAAGGTGACATGCCCCGTCCAATACTCGCTTACAAGGAGAAACAATATGTCAGTAGCAATGTGTTGGGCAATTCAAACGCATGGAAGAAACACCAGAGAGGCACCAACGGGAGATGGTATCCTCCGGAAACAACTGTTCCTTTTCTGCTGGGAATTTCTTACGATGGCTGCTTATTG
Source organism: Proteiniphilum sp. UBA4084 (assembly GCA_002383605.1). Lineage (GTDB taxonomy): Bacteria > Bacteroidota > Bacteroidia > Bacteroidales > Dysgonomonadaceae > Proteiniphilum. The sequence continues at coordinate 3,810 of DFYK01000098.1, forward strand.
CGCACCTTTATCAACGGATTGCTCGATCAATCGGTACCCGTGGAAGGGTTGTCACTCTCAGAGGTGATCGTCGGCGGATTCAACGGGACCATCGAGAAGTTGCGAATCTATCATCGGACACTATCACAAGATGAGATCAAAACGATGTGGAACCGGTAGCGTGTCGATTGTCGACTGACAATGATTAGCTGTCTCTACCCAATTTTTATGAATAGGCGAAACTTGAGTAAATAATCACACTTTGCATGATTTAATGCCCTTGTTTGCATGATTTCAACCTCACGCGAACTATTAAAAAGCATATCTTTGCACAGATAATATACATAAAATCTAAGGTTTCAAATTCGTCTTCAAAAAAACGCTATGCGAAAAAAAATTCTGTCAATCGTTATTTTACTCGTTATGTCCATTGTCCCGTTAATTCGGGCACAGGTATCTTTCGGTACCTCGGAAAAAATCAACGACAACTGGAAATTTATCCTGAATGATGTAAATGACGGTCAATCCGTTACATTGAACGACACCAGATGGCAATCGGTCACACTACCCCACGACTGGAGCGTGAAAGGCCAGTTGAGCCCCACACTGGCCAGCTGTACGGGATACCTGCCCGGAGGCATAGGATGGTATCGCAAGACCATCGATATACCTGCCGGGAAGCCGGGAGAGAAAGTCTATCTCTATTTCGAAGGAGTTTATAACCGCAGCGAAGTGTTCCTCAATGGACAATCACTCGGCAAACGACCCAACGGTTATATCTCGTTCATGTACGATGCCACGCCATACATCAAACCCGGTGAGAAAAATGTAATTGCCGTACGGGTCGATCACAGTCAATCTGCCGACTCACGCTGGTACACAGGTTCGGGCATCTACCGTGATGTGTGGCTGGTCCATACCAATCCGGTCCATATTGCCCAATGGGGAGTATTTGCCCATCCCGAAAAAGTAAAAAATGGCTACCGCCTAAACATCGAGGTGGAAATACAGAACGAAGAAAAGGACAATGCCTCATTAACGGTGCTGAATGAACTCTACGACGCAACGGGTAAACTGGTGGTAAAAGACAGAAAGAAGCTCACCGCGAAGCCGGGCAAGGAGAATAAACTGGTCACCACGTTGACAGTCAAAAATCCGGTTCTCTGGTCGCTCTCCGAGCCAAATCTTTACACGCTGAAGACCACCGTGCTGAAAGATGGCACCGTGACTGACCAGACTTCCACCCGCACAGGTTTCCGTTCCTTCACTTTTGATCCCGACAAAGGATTTGCACTAAACGGGGAGTGGATGAAAGTGAAAGGAGTATGCATTCACCACGACGCCGGTGTACTCGGATCGGCAGTACCACGCGAGGTATGGAAAAGACGACTGGAAACGCTCAAAGAGGTAGGAGTCAATGCANNGACGAGCCACAACCCGCAGGCTACCGATCTTTATAATCTTTGCGACGAAATGGGGATCCTGGTGCTCAATGAAATGTATGATGAGTGGGTATTTCCCAAACGCAAATGGCTGGAAGGATGGAATGTGGGTACTCCCGGGTTCCAGGGTTCCTTTGATATATTCAAAGAATGGTCGGAAATAGACCTGGCCGATCTGGTACGGCGCGACCGGAATCACCTCTCCGTTTTTGCATGGAGTATCGGCAATGAGGTGGATTACCCCAATGATCCCTATTCACACCCGGTACTCGGCGGGGAAAAAGCGGGATTTACACAGGCCTCCTATGGTGGATACAATCCCGATGCACCCGACGCCATGGAATTGGGCGATATTGCCAAAAGACTGACGAAAGTGGTCAAGGCATACGACTTGTCACGACCGGTGACCGCCGGCCTGGCTGGCGTGGCCATGTCAAACGAAACCGACTATCCGGGTGCGCTGGATATCGCCGGATACAATTATACCGAAGATAAATACGACGCAGACCATCAGAAATATCCGGAACGGGTGATTTACGGCAGTGAGAACCGGCACGACATGGCTGCATGGAAGGCTGCACGCGACAAGGAATTTATCTTCGGTCAGTTCCTCTGGACAGGAATCGATTACCTTGGTGAGTCGGGACGATGGCCTACGAGAGGCTTCTATTCAGGCCTGCTCGATTTCGGCGGATTCATCAAGCCCAGGGGATACTTCCGTCAATCGTTGTGGTCGGACAAGCCGATGGCCTATCTGGGAACTTATCCCACACCAGGCAGGGGCAGCCGCAACCAGTCGAAAGACGTTCGTTCACAACAGGAAGAAGGAGATGTGTCCTATTACGTGGAAAGAGTGCCCTCAATGGATGCATGGTCTATTTGGAACTACCAGGAAGGCCAGTCGATCCGGGTGGCCTGCTATACAAATGCAGACAAGGCAAAACTATTGCTGAACGGAGCAGAGGTAGGCGAGACAAAAGAATACGACGACAACACCGGCATCATTTACTGGGATATACCCTACCAGACCGGGAAACTGGAAGTGGTGGGTCTGGATAAAAATAACGCTCCGGTTTCGGGTTATACCATACAAACTTCGGAACGTCCCCATGCCCTGCAGATTGTACGGGCTGAGAAGGAGATAAATAAAGAAAACGGCCTGGCACAGATTGTAGTTCAGGTGGTAGATGAGCAGGGTGTGCCGGTCATGTTGTCCGACAATGAAATAACCTGCCGGATCTCAGGCCCTGCAAAGCTCCTCGGGCTGGAGGCAAGCAACAACAACGACATGAGCGATTATACCGACAATGTGCATCGCGTGTATCATGGACGCATCCTGGCCTATGTGCAGGCTACCGGTGAAGCAGGTGATATAAAAGTATCCTTCACCTCTCCCTGGCTTGAACCGACAGAAATTATCTTAAACGCCGAATAAAAAGTCGTTACATCCATCGCATTGATGAAGACGCCGCATAACATATACTGAAAATATTTAATTTGCATGCAAAAAATTGGCAAAATCCTGATTTTACTCACGCTTGGCTTACTCTCTACCGGAATGAAAGCCGAAGGGGGTTATGCTCCCAATGTCACAGAGAAAGATTGCGTAGCCTATCTTTTTACCTATTTCCACGGTAACAGTGTAGAACAAGAACAGATTTGCTTCGCGGTCAGTCTGGATGGGTATCATTACAAAGCTTTGAACAACGACAGACCTGTGATTGATTCCAGAAAAATCAGTGAAACAGGAGGAGTCAGGGATCCACATATCCTGAGAGCCCAGGATGGAGAGACATTCTACATGGTGGTGACAGACATGACCTCCTCCAAGGGATGGGATTCGAACCGGGGGATGGTGCTATTGAAATCGAAGGATCTCGTCAACTGGACGTCGTCGGCCATCAACATCCAGCAGAAATATCCGGGACAGGAGGAACTGAAACGGGTATGGGCTCCCCAGACCATCTTTGACCCACATGCCCAAAAGTATATGATTTACTGGTCCATGCAACATGGTAACGGAACCGATATCATTTATTATGCTTATGCGAATGATGATTTCACCGACCTTGAAGGCACACCGAAGCAACTTTTCTTCCCCAAAAACGGGAAATCCTGTATCGACGGGGATATCATCTACAAGAACGGGATATTCCATATGTTCTACAAAACCGAAGGCCATGGAAATGGTATCAGAAAAGCCATGACCGACAATCTCACGTCGGGCTGCTGGATCGAGCAACCCGACTATAAACAACAAACCCGCCATGCCGTGGAAGGATCTTCAGTTTTTAAACTGACCAACCAGGAAAAGTATATCCTGCTGTATGATGTCTATGGGAGAGGCGAGTATCAGTTCTGCGAAAGTGTGGATCTCGATCAGTTCAGGGTCATTGATCACGAGATCAGCATGGATTTCAAGCCACGTCACGGAACGGTGATCCCTGTCACGCAAAAAGAGCTGGAAGCCCTCACCGGCAAATGGGGCATACCCGAAGGATTCGTAATGCCCACGGCACACAATCCTGTGTTCACAGGATACTATGCCGACCCGAAAGTGCTTTATGCTGAGAAAACGGGTACATATTACATCTACCCTACCAGTGACGGTTTCCCGGGATGGGGAGGATACTACTTTAAAACCTTCTCTTCCGATAACCTCAAAGAATGGAAGGATGAAGGGGTGATCCTGGATCTGAAGAATGTTTCCTGGGCCGACGGCAATGCCTGGGCCCCCACCATCATTGAGAAGAAGGAAGGAAAGAACAAATACAGGTACTACTACTATTTCAGTGGTGGCAGGGAGGGTGAGCCCAAGAAGATAGGCGTAGCCGTGGCAGACCATCCCACCGGTCCCTTTGTTGATTCGGGAAAACCGCTGATCGACTACAAACCCGAAGGAGTGACGGGCGGGCAGGAGATTGACCCCGATATCTTCTTCGATCCGGTGAGCAAAAAACATTACATCTACTGGGGAAACGGATACATGGCAGGAGCCGAACTGCACAAAGACTTGGTTTCCATCCGGAGGAACACGGTAAAAGTGATGACACCCGACCGCACCTTCCGCGAGGCCATCAACGTGTTTTACCGGAACGGACGCTATTACTTCCTCTGGTCGGAGGACGATACCGGAAGCCGGAACTACAAGGTGCGTTATGCCACCGCAAAATCGCCCCTCGGCCCCCTGGATATTCCCACCAACAACATTGTCATCATGAAAGACGAAGCAAGGGAAATATATGGAACCGGACACAATTCGGTGCTGCAGATTCCCGGCAAGGATGAATGGTATATCATTTACCACCGCATCAACAAGCATGCGTTGAACGACGGTCCGGGTTATCACCGCGAGGTGTGCATCGACAAGATGGAGTTTAACGAAGATGGCAGTATTCAACAGGTAACGCCATCTCTATGAGTCGATTACCATTTCCGGACGAGTCACTGATTAATCATAATCTTTGACCTTCTTCAGATAATCGGATGGCGCCATACCAAACTCCTCCTTGAAACATTGTCTGAAATAAACAGGACTGTTCATCCCTACCTGATAGCCGACTTCCGAGACGGTAAATTTCCCCGTCAGCAACAGTTGCTCAGCCCTGCTCATTTTAATTTTTCGGATAAATTCATTCGTGGATATCCCGGTCAATGCCTTTATTTTACGATAAAGTGTGGAATTGCTCATCGAAAGAGCATCTGAAAGAAATCCCACGTCAATTTTTTCCTGTTCCACATGATCTTCTATAAGCCGGGTGACGTTGGCAATAAATTCGCTGTCAAGCTGATTAAGGGATTTGTGTAACAAAACACTTTTACCATCCAGTTTCAGATTTAATTTGAACTGCTCAGCAAGCTTTTTCCTGTTTTCCAATAAATTATCGATACGACTCCGCAACAGGGAGGCACTAAACGGTTTGGTAAGATATGAATCTGCTCCAGAAACATATCCTTCCTCTTTATCCTGCAAAGTGGTCTTGGCAGTCAGCAAAATCAACGGGATATGGCTCGTACGTACATCCTCTTTTATTCTCTTACAAAACTCGATCCCATCCATTCCGGGCATCATGATGTCACTGATGATGATATCCGGGGTATTACTGAAAGCAGCGGTACATCCTTCTTCTCCTTCACCGGCTGTAATCACCTCAAAAGTATCTGAGAGCGATTCGGCAATATAATCCCGAATCTCCTTATTGTCTTCCACCACCAGCAATATCTGTTTTTCGCTGTCTCTTCTTTCTTTGTCGGGATCAAACTCTTCAACATTCCCTGTTCCACCCTTTCCCGTCGTCTCACTGTCAGCATGCAGTGCATCGGGGTAACTGTTTTGGGTGAGGATCGTAAAACGGAAACTGCTCCCCTTGTTGATTTCACTGACTACGCTGATCGTTCCTTCATGTATCTCAGCCAGTTTCTTGATGAGTGCCAGTCCGATACCCGTGCCGGAAGCTTGTTTATTGTTACGAACCTGGTAATAACGTTCGAAAACAAGGTCAAGCTCCTCCTCAGGAATACCATACCCTGTATCTTCGACTTTTATCTCCGTATATGAACGATCATTTCTATGAAAGGTGTAGAGGGAGAGCGTAATTTTTCCGCTATCGGTATTCTTCACAGCGTTGGACATGAGATTGTCCAGAATGGTATGGACCACCTCCCTGTCAAAATAGAGTGTCATCTCTTCTTTCTCCAATTCAGTAATTATCTCCACGCCGGGTTTCATGTTGAGTTCTCTATATTTAAGACCCACTTCACTCACAAGCTCTGCCATGTTCTCTTTACTCACACATAGTTTCTTATTCTGCGTTTCCGTTTTTCTAAACTCCAGCAATTGATTAATCAAGTCCAGCAGGCGCAAAGCACTTTGTCTGACCAATGCTATCTTTTGATGCTGTTTTGGTGGAAGTTGTGGGTCATTCTTCAAATCATCCAAGGGACCGATAATCAGCGTCAGCGGTGTGCGCAACTCATGCGTGATATTTGTATAGAATCTGAGTCGCTCATCGTTCAACTCCTGCTCGTGTGCATGTTTTTTCTTTTCCATTTCATAGGAACCCTGAATATCCACTCTTTTTTTATAGAAATACAAGATGGAAGCAAGAATTGAAGCGATGATGATACCATAGATGGTTTTTGCCCACCAGGAGAGCCAGAAAGGGGGTTCTATCCTGATAGACAGGGTGTATACATCATCCGGCAAAAGTTGATTTTTCATTCTTGAACTCACCTCAAACTGGTAATACCCGGGAGGGATATTGCGAAAAGTAACGTTGTTCTCCGCAATCTCGTGCCATGTGTCTTCTACTCCTTTCAGCCGGTAAACATAATCAATCCGGTCTATGAGTGAATAATCCTGCACGCTGAATGAGATGCTAAAACTGTTCTGTTTATGATTTAGCCTGATCTTTCTGTTCTCTCCTTCAAAATAATTCAGTATCTGCTCCTCACCGAGTGAGGTGCCCGGTTCATAGATTCTTATTTCTGTAACAATTGCCGGGGGTATATCCTGCTCCTGAAGCACAGCAAAAGGTTTGAAAAAATAGACTCCGTTCACGGAGCCAAAATAGATCACTTCATTCTCATTGTCCCTTACAACAGTATTTAAAAAGCTGCTCATGGGAATTTTATCCAGGTGACCATAATGTTGAAACTTACCGCTCTCCGAGACATAGCAGCTAACTCCCATATTGGTGCTAAACCATATATTGTGATCCTTATCTTCCGTAATCGCACGAATATATGAATTGACAAGTCCATCTTCTCTTCCAAAGAGGTGATACCCGAAAGAATCTCCCTCTGTAAAACAGGCCAATCCTTCTCCCGTAGCTACCCAAACGCGATCATGAGAATCAACGAAGATATAATTAATCGAATTGGAGCTGAACCCATTTTGCTCATGGAAATATTGAAGTGGTTTCATTTCGGGAGTAAAAACAGCCAGACCTCTTCCAAAGGTACCAATCCACATGCGCCCTTTTTGGTCCTGACCGATACAACGGACGAGATCTTCCGGCAATCCGTTTTCTACGCTGGTATAATGAGCCTTTTGCTTTTGTTCTTTCGCATCAAAAAGGAATATTCCGGTACTGGTGCCTATCCAGATATCCTTGTTGTTGTCTTCAAAAAAGCAACGAATATCCTGATCATTCTTTCCATCGAGTGGAAGAGATCTGAATCTCTTGGATTGATGATCATAATACTTGATACCTCCCATAAAGGAACCGATCCAGATATTATGAAACGAGTCTTTAAACAGTGCCTGTATGCTATTATGGGAGAGCTCTCCCGACTCTTTTGAAAAAAGATGAATCCGCTTACCCTTTTCAAAAACATTGATGCCTCCGCCATCGGTCCCGATCCATAATTTATTTTCTCCATCAAGCGTCAGACTAAGCGCCATTCTGTTGTTCATCGCGTATGTATCTTCAGCAACCGGCGAAAAGCTGTACTTATTAAACAAAGGGGACTCATGACCAATAAAGTTGATCCCCCCTCCATAAGTCCCCAGCCAGATATTACTGAAAGAGTCCTGAAATACACAACGCACGGTCGGATTTGAAAGACTGTTCCTGTTATACCCTACCGTATAGTGTTGCATGTTCAATTGAGTGGGTGATGTAAAAAAGTGTTGCCGTAAATCCAGAACATATACACCATTCAGTTCTGTGGCGATCCACAGTTTATTATCTTCCGTTTGTCGTATATCAAAAATTGCGGAATTCAAAGGACTGTCAGCCGATACATCCGGTTTGATAAATATTTCTCTTTCGGCGTTGAAAAGCACCAGTCCTTTATCTGTGCCAACCCAGATATTCTGATGCCTGTCCTTATAAACCCGCCGCACTTCATTACCGGGAATGGATGCCGCATCTGCCGGATTGTGCCGATAATTTCTCACCAGGTTACTCCCTAAAGTGAGCACGCTCAAACCGTCTGACACATGTCCCATAAATAGATGTCCATCCTGATCATCCATTACAGTCCAGACATTATCTGACGGCAACCCCGATAAGGTGGCGGTATTATAATGAGAAAAGGATTTGCTTTTTTTATCAAAATACTCTACACCCCGATGATATGTACTTAGCCACAGGTTACCGTCCCACGAGTGAGCAATCGCTGTCACATCATTCGTGATCAAACTGTTCTCATCTTTATTCACATGCTGAAATACTTCAAGAGAATCCTTCACATAATTATACGTATTCAGCCCGTCTCGCTGCGTAGCGATCCATATGACAGGATCGTTCTCATCTGCAAGCACATAATTCAGTTCATTCCCACTTATATCGTGCGTATGTTTGAAAAAACTGGTAAAACGGATGCCATCAAACTTGTTCAGCCCCTCTTCAGTCGCAAACCAAAGGAAACCATCCTTATCCTGCGTAATGCTCATTACATGGTTATTTGATAATCCCTGCTCTACACCCAAATATGTAATTAAAGATGGCTGGGCTGATAATCCAGGAAACAATAAGAAAAAAAATGCTAGCGAAAAAAGTCTCATCCCTTCAGAAAATTTGTCAATTCAAATATACGATAAAAGACACGAATTGTAAGAATTAATTTCCCATTGCACGATTTAACACCCGTTAATGAATGATTCCCTATCCCCTCAAAACTGGTTGTGGAGAAGATAAATTGTAATTTTGTATCACTGTGAAAGAGATAAATAACGCACACGTGAAAGCTATCTCGCGCGAAGAATGATTATGAAATAATAATTCATAATATAGAAAAATGAATATACTGAAGTACTTTAAAACATACTTGGTTAATTAAATCGAATCATTAAAATTACTAAACTACATCATTATCAATCTAAAAATGCATGAAGAAATGAGAAAAAAAATGTATTACATGCTTGGAGCTCTAATCATAGGATCCATCCTGATGGTTTCCTGTAAAGAAGAGACCTATGAATTTTCGGATAAGTCCAATGAGGGGATACCATTCGATCCAGCTCAGCCGGTGAAAATAACAAATTTTCTACCCGATTCAGGACGTTATTCTGAAAAGATTGTTATCACCGGTTCCAATTTCGGTAACGAGAAAAATCAGGTGAGAGTTTATTTCGGTGATGGACTCACAGAAAAAGAAGGAGCTGTTGTGAGCGTGAATGGAAATTCCATTTACTGCATTGCGCCCAGATTATCGGGTGGAAACAATGAAATAAAAGTGACAGTGGGAGAAAATGCTGAAGCAATTGCCCCAAAGACGTTTCATTATACCGCTTCCGCACAGGTTTCCTGGGTGGCAGGAATGGGAACTTTAGAAGGGACAGGGGCATTTTACAGAGACGGGACCCTTGCAGAAGCCCATTTCCATAAATTTATGGGTTTAGTTGCTCTGGGAAATGATCAGATTATGACTTTCGGTTCCTGGGAGGCTGCAGCCAATAAGGTACGCTTCGTATCAGTTCCCGACAACCGGGTTATCACAATCCAGGATGGGGTTTATCTTGGCAAACCGACCATCAACGAAGACAAGACCATTGTTTATGCTACGACCTTAAATCCAACTCATACTGTCTATGAATATAGAAGAGACAATGGATGGATGCCCTACAGAATCGGAGAGATCCCAAAACGCGGCTCAGGATATGATCATATTCAGAGTATGGTGATGATGGACAAAGCTCATGACCCCAATCAGGAGTGGCTTTATTTTTGCCACAAAAATGGTTTTCTGTTGCGTTTCAACGTAAATACACAAGTGACGCAGGAATTGGGCGCGAGTTTATTTGATCCGGCAGACTGGGTAGGTTACATCGTTTATGATAAGTTTAACGACTGCTTCTATGTCTCACACCACGCAAGATATTCTATTTATAAAATAAGTAAGACGGGTAGCGACTGGACAGACGGCGTTAAATCTGAAATATATGCAGGATCCCCCAGCCAGAGCGCAGTGATAGATGGGAATCTTATGGATGCGCGATTCAGGGATCCACGGGGCATGTGTATTGATGAAGATGGTAATCTTTATATCGCAGAGCAAAACAGCTGTGTGATTCGTAAAATATCTGCGGCAGAGGGATATGTGTCAACTGTTGCTGGCACCCTGAATGTAAACAAACCCCAAACCAATGGTGATCCGGCAGAAGCCATATTTCTAAATCCACGTGATATCACTTACGACGGAAACGGAAATTTCTTCATTGGGGAATGGTGGGAAGCCACCATAAGGAGGTATGCAGTAGAATAAAAATCTTAGATACAAGAAACATGAAAAAAATATTTTTATTATTTACAGTAATTGCTTTATCGTTCAGTGCGTGGGCACAGAACAAAACAATTGACATCGCCGGTGTGGTGATGGATGACAAGGGGGAAACGTTGATCGGTGTCTCCATCATGGTAAAAGGGACAACCTCAGGGATAGTGACCGATTATGACGGAAGATTCCGGATCAATAATATCCCGGCCGGCTCCACATTGATATATTCCTACATAGGGTATAAACCACTCGAAGAAACTTACAATGAAAGCCAGAGTCAACTCCGTATTGGAATGTCAACTGATGTGAGTGAACTGGACGAAGTGGTGGTTACTGCCAGAGGTACACAACGTAAAGTATCGGTAGTGGGAGCCATTACCAGTGTTCAACCCGATGAACTGCAGGTTCCGGCTACATCGGTATCCAATATGTTGGGCGGACGAGTCCCGGGCATTATCTCAGTCACTCGTACCGGTGAACCGGGTCAGGACTTCTCTGAGTTTTGGATTCGTGGTATCAGTACCTTTGGAGCGAACCAGGGAGCTCTCGTGCTTGTTGATGGCATCGAGGGCAACCTCAATGATATTGATCCGGCTGACATTGAAAGCTTTTCCATCTTAAAAGATGCATCTGCTACGGCGGTTTACGGTGTACGAGGAGCAAATGGAGTTGTCATCGTCACAACCAAACGTGGTAGAGCAGGAAAAATGCGTATCAATGTTAAATCGAATGCAACCTACTCATATTCTCCAAGGATGCCCGAATACACCGACGCATATCAGTATGCCTTGCTTGCAAATGAAGCAAGAGCAGTCAGGAACAACAATCCCCTCTATACACCCACTGATCTGGAACTCTACAGAACCGGACTCGATCCGGATCTATATCCGAATGTAAGCTGGAGAGATGTGATTTTGAAAGATTATTCATGGAATAACCAGCATCATGTCGGATTATCTGGTGGAGGTGAAGCTGCACGTTATTATGTAAGTGTGGGACTTCTCAATAGTGAAGCACTTTTCAAACAAGATGCCAATTCTCCTTTCAGTGCGAATGTAGACTACAATAAGTTAAACTTCAGGGCGAACGTAGATGCCAACGTCACAAAATCAACGCTTCTCTCACTTAATATAGAGACCGTTTTTATTTCACAAAATTCTCCTGGTTTTGGTGATAATAACAATGCCTTATGGTCGGCTCAGGCAAACCTACCACCTAATCTTGTTCCGGTGAGGTACTCCAATGGTATGCTCCCTGCTTATGGAGTAAATGCAGATCAGATGTCACCTTATGTGCAGTTAAACTACACAGGATACAAAAATATAGAACGATACACCACAAAGACCAACCTGAAGTTAGACCAGGACTTAAGCATGATTCTGGATGGTCTTTCCATACAGGGATTATTTTCACTAACAACAAATGGACTTCATACCGTACATAATTCCATGAGACCCGATCTATATTTTGCCGATCCCAAAGTGGGACGCAATCCGGATGGTTCGCTCCTGACCGAGAGAAGGGTTACAAAAGAAGATCTGACGGCCACACAGGCTTCCGCATCTGACAGGCAATACTACATTGAAGCCCAGATAAACTACAACAAGGTATTCAACGAGGATCACCGTGTTACCGGATTGATTCATGCCTACCGGCAGGACTCCAAAAACAGCGGATGGGGTGATGGCATCTTTACCGTGATTCCACAGCGCTATCAGGCTTACTCTGGCAGAGCCACCTATTCATACAAAGACACCTATATGATAGAATCAAACATAGGTTATACCGGTTCCGAAAACTTCAACAGAGAAAGCCGTTATGGAGTTTTCCCATCTATTGCCCTGGGATGGGTACCCACCCAATATAAATGGGTCAACGACAATATTCCGTTTTTAAATTATCTCAAATTTAGAGGATCATATGGGGAGGTTGGTAATGATCGATTGGTAGATAGCAATCGGAATAAAATACGGTTCCCCTATCTCACAATTGTTGGTGGCGTTAATTCAGGCATATGGGGTGGGTCAGCTATTGCTGAAACCCAGATTGGGGCTCAGAACATGGAATGGGAAACTACGTCAAAATTCGACTTGGGAATTGATGGAAAATTTTTCAACAATAAGATCGATTTTACAGTAGACTTCTACCGTAACAAGACAACCGGTATTTTCCAAAAGAGAGAAAGTATTCCGCTTGAGTCAGGATTAAATGCGACACTTCCGTTTGCGAATATCGGCTCAATGAAATCATGGGGTTTCGATGGAAATGCTTCTTTTTTCCAAAAGATCAACAATGACATGAACTTCACAGTACGTAGCAATTTCACGCTGGCACGAAATGAAGTTGATTACTGGGAACAGTCTGGAATCAACTATCCCTATCAATCCTACACCGGAGTCCCATATGGCGTGATGCGTGGTCTGATTGCAGAAGGATTGTTCAAGGATGAAGATGACATCCTGAGTAGTCCCAAGCAAACTTATATGGAAAAAGTATTACCGGGCGACATCAAATACAAAGATGTGAATGGCGACGGTGTAGTGGATGATGACGATATTGTGCCCCTCTCCTATTCCAACATACCTCAGTTACAGTATGGATTTGCATTAGAATATAACTATAAAAACTTTCGTATCAGCGGATTGTTGGAAGGCGTGAAAGACGTGGAGTTTTTCCTGGGTGGCAACGGATACTATCCCTTCGCAGGTGGATCTACCGGTAACCTCCTGAGTATCGTAGCGGATCAGAAAAATCGCTGGACACCGGCATCCTACTCAGGAGATCCCGCGACAGAGAATCCCAATGCAAGATTTCCCCGCCTCACCTATGGAGTCAACCAGAATAACAATCGTCAATCCACCTTCTGGTTAATCGATGGCAGTTACCTCCGTCTAAAAAATGTGGAAATCTCTTATACACTACCTCAAAGCTGGTTGAAAAGATCAAAAATATTTGAATCTATATCCGTAAGTCTGATTGGGGACAATTTGCAAGTATGGGATAAAGTGAAACTCTGGGATCCGGCACAGGCTTCTGATAACGGTGCTGTATACCCGCTGCAGAGAAGATACACAGTTCAGTTATATGCAACATTCTAATTTATACAACAATGAAAATAATCAGCATACATAGTAAAAATATAGTAACCTTATTGGTTATCCTGTTTTTGGGAACCAGCTTTTTTTCCTGTAAAGATTTTCTGGATGTGGATGACTATTTCAAGCACACTACCCAGCTGGATTCTGTTTTTCAAAGAAAAGAACAGGTTGAACAGTATATAAGGGGAGCAGCCAGTTTTCTTCCCAATGAGGGTAATCTGTGGACAAATGCATCTACTCCCTTTCAGGGAGCGTCCGATGAAAATTTCACCTCATTTAACGATGACCGACACGCAGCCATTAAATTCCTGCTTGATGAAATAACCGAGTTTAGCACTCAGTTTAACAATTATGCCAATTATTACACCGGTATCAGAAGAGCATCAATCGTATTACAGCGTATCAATGAGGTACAAGATATTTCTGATCTAGACAGACGTGACTTCATGGGAAGATGTTACTTTCTGAGGGGTTATTACTATTATCAGTTGCTGTTGCAATACGGCCCGATACCCATTATGCCGGATGAACCCTTCAATGTGGATACAAGCGTGGAGGAGATGTCCAGAGAAAGAGGGACTTATGATGAATGTGTGGATTACATTTGCGAGAATATGGAGCTGGCGTCAGAACTTCTCTATGCGGAGAGATCGATGGAGGATATTTCACTGCCTACCAAAGGCGCAGCATTATCAGTCATTTCTCGTGTAAGATTGTATGCAGCCAGTCCCTGGTTTAACGGAGGTAGCGGAGGTTTGTATTCCGACTGGAAACGAACGAGTGACGGTGCCCATTTCATCAGTCAGAACGTGGACAATGAGAAGTGGGGTAAAGCTGCCGTTGCAGCCAAAAGGGTGATTGACATGAATCAGTATGCACTTCATACTTCACAAAAGAAAACTGATACGAAGGCTTTGCCGGAAGTTGTGATGGAGGCATACAATGAAATGCCCATCAGTTCATTCAATCCACAGGAAATTGATCCATATCGCTCCTATTCGGAAGTATTTAATGGAGACATTTCACTTTCCATGAATAATGAAATCATCTACTCTTGCTATCCCACACAAAGTGGGAAAGATTCACCTGCGGGAATAGCCATGCCGGCACTTATGGGCGGAATGAACGGATTAAATCTTACCCAGGATGTCTCCGATGCATTTTATATGGAGGATGGAACACCATATACTGCCCCGGAAGCAGCTTATGAAGCCATTGGCATTGGAAAGAGCTTTTCAGGATATACCTTATCTGGCAGAGCTGCAAAAATGCACAATAACAGGGAAATGCGCTTCTACGTTTCTATAGGCTTCAACCATGCCATATGGCCAAATGCCTCTTACACCGGATCTAGTAATCTGAAAAATCTGGAGGTTCAGTATTATGCCGATGGAAATGCAGGTCCTCCTGCAAATTTTGCAGTAGACTATAATCACTCCGGTTATACCAGCAAGAAATATATAAACTCAGAAGATATCATCACCAATGGATCCATCCGTCCCAAAGCTTTCCCCATCTTCCGTTATGCCGAAACATTGCTGAACTATGCAGAAGCGTTGAATGAACTGGAGGAAAGTTACAGTGAAGGTAATGTTACTGTCAATGGCAGAGATGAGGCTGAAATACTGAATGCTTTCAATCAGATACGATACCGCGCAGGTTTACCCGGATTAACCGCTCTCCCTTCTCAGGCTGAAATGCGTGAACTGATAAAAGCTGAACGACGCATTGAATTCAACTGTGAAGGACATCGTTACCATGATATCCGCAGATGGGGTCAAGCATATGAAGCTTATAACCGCCCCGTACTTGGAATGAATATCAAGGCCAGAATGTCTGAACGGGAAATATTCTATACAATCACTACACTGACCGATGATAAGGCCAGAAGATATTTTGATTATAAAAACTACTTTTATCCAATCCCAAAATCGGCTCTGAATAGAAACGACAAACTGAAACAGAACCCCGGATGGTAAACACATAAACAGATTATGATTATGAGAAAATTTCAATTATATGGTATATTTTTTCTGGCTGCATCGCTTCTATTTACTGCATGCGAAGCCATCGATCCGTTAGCGACAGAACAATATCAGAAAGAGATCTACATCATTGGATCCTACAAGGATGTATTAGAATCTAATTTGCCTTACGGTGAGAATGAAGAATCATATGTATCCATTGCAGTGAGCGGCTCACAACGGATAGACCGCGATGTGATTGTAAAACTCAGACACAACGACGAGATTATCGAATGGTATAATGATAAATATATGCTGGATGCACCTGTTAAATATCAGCGTCTGAATCCGGAATTGATAAACATTCCTTCCTGGTCGACTACCATTAAATCTGGTGAAATTTATGCACATCTACCCTTTACCGTGAATAGTACAGGCTTACATTGTGACTCTCTTTATGCGATTAGTTTCGAGATCGAGTCTGTCTCCGAGTACATGAAATCAGAAGAGGATACGTCCCTGATTTTGACACTTAAGCTTACAAACAACTATTCGGGTACCTACCAGCTGGAAGCAACCAGAAGTAGTTTGTCTAAAGATGAAAACGGAGAGTGGAAAGAAGTGGGGCTCCCGGTACCTGTTAGTATTCAACGTAACCTCACTGCGGTTTCACCTGACAAGGTGAGGTTCTTTCACGAGAAACAAAAAGAAACCTATAACGACTATGTACATTCATGGGATCCGGGAGGCGATTATTTCCGGGCAATAAATAACTACTGTGTCACATTCGAACGAATTGGAGATACCAATAACTTCAAGGTTGAACCATGGGTATCAATGAATATCCTGGATGGAGAAGCCACCTATGGAGAAAAAGGCTTCACATTCTGGTATGATTACATACAGGGTAATAACCGTTTCCGCATGAAAGGTACATTTACCAAGTCAAACTAAACAGTGTTATTTGTCTATCCAAGTCCGGTATCTCCTTATATTTTCCTTATGTTTCACTTATGTTTTCATAAACCAAATATAAGGGATATATAAGGAATATTTGAGGATGGTTTGACCGAAACCCCGACCGGGGCAAGTCCACCATTGCTTTACTGTCAGGTAATCCAATGGTGGATTTTTTTATTTCAACTTCTTGCCCCAGTAGGTGGCATTCAGATTTTTTTCCGTGCCTGCATATACCAGTGTAACACAGCGGGGATTGGCTTCCCAGTCCACCTCACGTTCCACGCATACAATGACGTTATCCAAGGTAAGTTGCTTTTTAGATGCATTGAAACTCCAATTTCCTGTGAGCGCACCCGACAGGGTGCCGTTGGCATGGAGGGTTAAGGAGGTAGCCCTGTTTTGTTGTCCGTATGTATACCCCAGTTTGAGATGCTCCCATGTTCGCACCAGTGAATCCTCGGTGATGATCCCATAATCGGGCACGGCGGCATAACGTTCGGGCAATGCAAGCGGCCAGAGGTTGTCGGGTTCAGCAGGAGAGGCCGGGCACCACACAATGCGGCGTACATGTCCCATCATGATGGCATTGGAGTATGGGTTGCCACCCACGTTGGCAGGCAATCGTCCCTGCGACATATAGAACCATTCGTTGCTGTTTTCCTTTTGAAAGATGGCACAATGTGATATACCCACCCATCCGTTGCTGAGATTGAATCTGTATGGATGCGTGACAATGGGATAGCTGTCTCCACGACCGTTGGTAAAGTTGCGTCCGGTGATATCGAGGTAGGGACCCTCGATATTTGCACTCCGTACCACACGCGTGTTGTAGGGCACGTCGAGTCCATCGTAAGCCAGAAACAGATAGTAGTAGCCATCCTTGTAAATGATCTCGGGTGCTTCACTCCCTTGCCAGCGCGACGAAGCATTCCGTGTACCTATCCTCACACCATAACGGGCTGTAAGTTCACTTGTACTGTCGGCGTAAGGCTCTCCCAACTTATTGATCGGTTTACCGGTGATGGCATTCACTTCCAGAAGCGCAAAGCCACTGTGCCATGAACCATGTATAAGCCAGTGTTTTCCTCCCGGATCAACTATATAGGCAGGGTCAATGGCATTGTAATAGAAATAGGCATTCCAGTCCGACAAGCTCGAGCGACTGTAATTCATACCCCGGTCTGAGGAGGAGGTGGTCACAAATCCCTTATCGGTCCACACCGCCCCGGCCGGATCAGTCGATTCACACATCCCGATAAATGCCCGCTCCGTCCAGCTCCCGTCGAAGTTGGCAGCGGTATTGGCTTTGCCACTTTTGATGTAATTATCGATGATGATGCAGTAGTACATGCGCAGGATCTCTTGTCCTCCCACGGTAACCCGGCGCACCACCGGCGCCCAGTAGCCGTAGTTGATGCTCGCCTTGGGAATCGCTTCGAGTCCCATGCGCGAACGGATGGCGTTGAGCGAATCGGCCACCCAGACGGGAGGATCATAAAAGGGTCCCCCAACCCATTCCCAATTCACCAGATCGGTGGAACGTTTCCCCTGAAAATGACCATGTCCATCGTGCTCGTTGCCATACGATGCATCGGTACCATACATGTAGTAGTAACCTTTGTAATGAGCAACAGAGGGGTCGTGTACATTGGCCAGGTTCCACTGACTGCGCTTCGACCAGGAGGCTATCGCCGAATAATCGTCGGCATAAGTCGGTATGCTCCAGTCGGGGTTGGGATTGGGTTTGGGTTTTTCCCCTCCGGGAATATCTTCATCTTTCCCACACCCTGTGAGCCACAGGGTTGTTACATAGATAAATAAAAAAAACAAATATGGCTGTCTCATCTCTGTGCTGTTTATGAGAAGACTTCCTTACCAGACTTATATAGGAGAGGTCGATAAGGAAGTCTCTAAGATAAGTGAATGTTTTCTATTTTACAACCGGACGAATATTCCACCTTTCTTTAAAAGCAGGTCCGTTATCTTCATTCTTGTTTGCTGAGTTGCCTACAAGGTTGGGGTTGGCATTCAACGTAGATTGAAAGATGGGAAAATATTCATGTCCTTTATAGTAGTACTGAAATGAAGAGGCACTGGCCGTCTCGGCAGTGAGCACTTCGGTGGAGGCTGTCCCGTCAAGTTTATAATAGCCATGTTCAATCAACTGACTCATACGACCCTGATCGTAGAAGAAGCCCCAACGAAGCAGATCGATACCGCGACCGTTTTCACAACCAAATTCTTTGGGTCGTTCCACATTTGCGATCTGTTCGAACAGTGCATCGGCAGAGGGGAAGTCGGAAAGTTTCAGATCTTTGAGTGCAACGCGCCTCCGGACTTCATTGATGTAGTTGATGGCCGTCTGGGTTGGTCCGTTGATTTCATTTTCGCATTCTGCTGCTCTCAGCAACACATCGCTGTATCGCATCAGGCGCAGGTTAACGCCACAATGCAAGCCATTGGTAATGGAACTGTAGATGTTGTTCCTTGCATTGGTGAACTTGGCGATGGAGATACCACCCTGCGCATTGTTCGAAAGCGGTGTCTGCGTTATCTCATTTTTATAAACCACGTTGCTGCGCGGATCACCGTTTGGATAGGCGGCCGTTTTCTGGCCTGTGTAGCTGCTGTATGCGTCTTCGTATGTAACCAGAGTCCAGTACAGACGGGGATCGATACGACCATCGGTAGAACTCTCTTTTTTGAACAGGTTATACAACCAGGGAGATCCGGCCAGGTCACCCCAGCTACCCAGTTGCTGAGAGGCATAGTTACTCTCCACTGCATGGCCCTGCGTGGCCTGAGAGCTTATGTTCACAGGGGTCCACTCTTCGTCGGTGCCCCCTGTGCCATAGTCCATGAACTGCACTTCAAAGAGGCTCTCCACGTTATTCTCATAAGCAGCTCCCTCCCTGAAATTATCACCATAGTCGGCTGTAAGCGCATAATGCCCATACTTACCAGTGATGATATCTTTCAGTATGGCATATGCCTCATTAAATTTATGCCGAAACATGAGTGCACGTGCCATATAACCGGCAGCGGCACCACTTGTGGCACGCCCCTTGGCCCATTCGCCTCCTTTGTCGCGCGAGGGTAACATCTCCATTGCTTTGGCAAAATCGGCCTCAATCTGGTCAAACACCTCATCCTGCGTATTGTTGGATGCATACATGGTGTTGATGTTGGAATAAGATGCATAGTCTGTGATCAGCGGCACAGTCTGATAATAGGTCGACAGGTGATAGTATGCCAAAGCCCTGAGGAAAAGGGACTGTCCGGCGATCTGGTTGTACGAGTCCTGCGACATCTCCACAAGATCCACTTTCGACAACACGAAGTTGGAACGGTTCACCACATGGTACCAGTCGCGCCAGATCCATTGGTCTCCAATCTCAATGGTACCCGGAGAATTGAGGTTGTCATACTCAAGATACCACTGCTGCGATGAATTCCATACTTCGTCGCCACGCACGGCATCCATCGTGTAGCCAACCCGGGCAAACGATCCTTCGAGGCGAATGCGGTTATAACATGCGATAACCGCCTCCTGAAGTTCCGACTCCGAATCGCCGAAATCGTAGGTGGTCTGATTGTTCGGATTCACCACATTGAGCGCATCGTTGCAGGCCGAAAAGCCTCCGATAATCGCCAACATGACAAGAATGATATATAAATTTTTCATATGATTTTATATTTTTTCTATTTCAAAATGAGATATTTACGCCGAACATAACGCTACGGGGAGTGGGATACGAGGAGTAGTTGTAGCCGGGTGTGAAGGTACCACCGGCAAAATCCACATTATAACCCCTGTATTTGGTGAATGTGACCAGATTCTGACCCGAAGCATATACACGTACATTATTCACATAGCCGTTGAACCATTTGTCGGGGAAGTTATAACCCAGCGTGACATTACCAATCTTCAAATAGGTTGCATCCTGCAAAAAGCGTTCAGTGAACATGTCATTGGTGATTGAACCGGTCGATTTATACGCGATGCGGGGTACATCGGTATCCATGTTATCCGGAGTCCAGGCATTCAGTAGTTCAACACTCTTGTTGAGCGTACCGTATGAGCTGCGCAAGGTGACATCAACGAAATCAACCACTTTAAAACCGGCAGCTCCATAAGTCGATAAGCTCAAATCGAAACCTTTCCATTCAACACGCGCATTCAGTCCAAAATGAACCTTGGGTATGCCACTACCCAGGTATGTACGGTCTTCATTGGTGATTTCGCCGTCGTTATTGAGATCGGCGTAGGCCACATCACCGGGTTGTGCTCCGGGCTGATTGATGTAGATACCCTCGGCATTGACACGGTTGTCGATCTCTGCCTGCGACTGGAAGATTCCATCATATACATAACCATAGAAGGAACCCACTTCACGACCCACCTCCGTACGGCTGTATCCATCGGTACGCGGTTCGCCCGAGACACCCAGCTTCGTCACCTTGTTGTTAAGGGTGGAGAAGTTGGCAGAAATATCATATTTCACCGCATTGTGGCGGTTGCGATAGTTTACAAGAAACTCAAGACCTGAATTTTCCATGGTCGCCGCGTTCATGGTGACGGTTGCGTTGGTAGCCCCGGCATTGGCTGGCACGGCTACACTATAGAGCAGGTCCTCTGATGTTGATTTATACCAGTCGACTGTGAACTCCAGCTGATTATTGAACATGCCCAGATCAAGACCCACATCGAGCATCTTCTTCTTTTCCCATCGGATGGCTGTATTTACATAATTGGAAATGGACGAACCGGTAACTTTATTATTCCCAAAACTATAGGTATAGTCTCCTCTCGCCATCACATCCATATATTGATATTCACCAATGTTCTCGTTACCGAGTTCACCATAGCTTCCGCGAAGCTTGAGCAGGTTGATGAGCGAAGGATCAACAGGAAAGAAGTTTTCACGTTCAATTCGCCATCCTGCCGATACCGACGGGAACCAACCCCAACGATCGTTTGCTGAAAGACGGCTGGAACCATCGCGGCGCACAGTTGCCGAAAGGAGATATTTCTCATCGAAATTGTAGTTGATCCTGCCGATATAGGAAGCCAGCACATGTTCGCTTTCGTAGGTTGTGGCCGAAGTCTCCTCGGCATTATTTACCTGCAGATAGTAGGGTTCGGGCAGGTTTACACCTTTACCCGCAAGTGTGTGGTAGAGTTCCCGCTGGAAGGTCTGACCCGCGACCATATTGAGATGGTTTCGACCGAACTTCCCGTCATAGGTCAACAGGTTTTCCACCAGTGCATCACTGTAATTGCGATAACCTTGCGACAGGGTCTCGTTGCTTTTCGACAAATAGTTGGTGGTACTCTGAATAAATGCAGGTACAAAGGTAAAATCCTTGGCAAAAGTCTTGCTGTAGGAGAGGTTTAGTTTGTAATCGAGCTTGTGGTTTTTGCTTTCACGACCAAACATATCGATGAGATCCACGTTTGCCGAACCGGAGGCTACAATTCGGTCTACAACAGCGTTTCTTTCCAGGAGGCTGTTGGTGAGCAGCACGTTGGTCACGCGCAGGTCGCCATGTACATCGTCATAATAAGTACCAAAACCGTAAGAGTCATAGCTGTATTGTGATGCAGCCGAAATTTTGTCATCGAGCACCCAGGTCGACTCATCATATGCCTTGATGGTGGGCGGCAAAAGCAGTGCCGATGCCATGACCGGGTACTGCGCACCATAGAGGCCCTGAACATACTCGTTGGCATTGCTGAGCGCCATGTTATCCTGATCGCTGTGGCTATAGACTACGTTTGTTTGAATCTTCACAAACTTCACATCCATGCTATTGTTAATGCGGGCAGTGTAACGGTCGAAGTTGGGACCGGCACCTACCATGGTACCCTCCTGGCTGAAATAGTCGAGGCCTATGTTGTAGGTATTGTTGAGTCCTCCACCGGAGATATTGACGTTGTGATTCTGGCGGATACCTGTCTTGAATGCTTCGTTGAACCAGTTGGTGTTCACCACACTGGGATCGACATACTTTTCACTGGAAGGATTGTATCCTGCAGGAACATCCATGCCACTGTTGTGATACGCCATGGTGATGTACGATCCATACTGGCTGGCATCCATCACATCATACACGCCACTGTGTACCTGATCGACACCCATGTAGCCGCTGTAATCAATCTTCATGGGTTTGTTGCGGGCGCCCTGCTTCGTGGTGATGATCACCACCCCATTGGCGGCACGTGAACCGTAGATGGCTGCCGCAGATGCATCCTTCAGCACCTGGAGTGTTTCAATGTCGTTTGGTGAAAAGTCGCGTATGGTTGTCCCCATGGGTACGCCATCTACAACATAGAGGGGGGCAGTGCTGCCAAACGAACCGAAACCACGGATACGTACCGTGGGGTCCGCTCCTGGCTGTCCGTCAGATGTAATCTGCACACCGGCAATTTTACCTTCCAGCATGGTTGAGATGTTTGAGTGAGATACCTTCTTCATCTCGTCGGTGTTGACGATGGCCACAGATCCGGTAAGGTCCACCTTCCGTTGTGTACCATAGCCAATCACCACCACCTGTTCTAATTCGGTTAAATCGGAAACCAGCGTAATGACGCCGAGATCGGTCTTCCCACCCACGGCCAGTTCAACACTTTTGTGTCCCACAAAAGAAACAATCAACGTGGCATCGGCAGGAACAGGGAGTGAGAAATTACCGTCGAAATCGGTAACGGTACCGGTCGTGGTCCCCTTTTGTTGCAGGGTGGCACCCGGCAGCGGCTCACCCGATTCGTCCACTACTTTTCCTTTCACGGTGATCACGCGCGTCTGCATTGTACGTAACTCACTGGCGTTGCCCGTACCTTCTGCGTAGGTAGCCGGCATGAGAGCCAGGAATCCCAACAGGATTACAATGGTATAAATTGTATGTTTCATATGATTATTTTTTCTTGATAGTTATTCTACAATCACAACATAAGCACCCTCTAATACGATCGCGCAAGTCAGGTCGCTACTGTCAATGGTGACACCCTCATACTTCTGGAAATGTTTTTCTCCGTTGGCGTAGGTAACGTCATAAAGTACATCGGCTTTGTTGTCACCTTTGTTTGTGACTGTGATGACCACCCTGGAGCCACTTATGTTCGATACAAATGTATCCCAGTTCCAGTTGGAGGTGGGTGTAGCTGTAGCATAGCCATTACCCCATCCGAAGTGATCCATGCGAACGACCGCATATTCGGTTTTGTCGGCTTTGCGCAGAATTGTGCTGGGGCTATGAAAGTTTTGCAGGTTGTTGGAGTAACAATACATGGTCAGCGTCTTACTTTCACCCGCTGCCACGGTATAGTCATCCGAGAAAACGGTCCACCATGCTGTGGAGAAATCACTGGCTCCTACCTGTGCGATGCCCTTCACAAGTTTCAAAGGACAAGTGGTTGTCACCGTACTTGTAGCACCCTCAAAGGTAATCACGGCATTTTGGGTACCTTCGACTGCAGGAATCTTACTGAATTTGAGACCTGAGTTGGGTAACACGCCGGTTGAACCATCCGAATAGGTTGCCGTAACCACAAGCCCTTTCGGATTAAACACGATTGGGTCATCGCTGAAGAAATAATATTGACTGATGATCGGCAAGGTGGTAACCTCCATGCTTACAACAGGATTCGTTACTTCGATGGTATAGAATGTTGATACGGCAGGGCCATAAGCACCCTGTTTCGTCTTGCTGTAAGCCACAAGCACAGTCTTTTTTCCGATAGTCGACATATCAGGTATCACCGTAAAAGAGATGTCTTCCTTATCTACCACCTCTGAAGAGCCATCTGCGTAGGTAACCGTGGCGGAGGCATTGCCCCAGAAATCCTCGTTACCAAATTCAACAAACTCGGGAACCTCTGTCACCACAATGGAAACCGGAGCCACATCTTCAACAACCGTAACTTTTGAAGGAATGAGGTAAGCTTTCTTCATCTCGAAATAGCTGCCGTCGGCAACCAGGAAAGCTACGATATCCTTCGCCGCAGAAACAGGCTGCTGGTAAGTCATCACCAGTTCTACGCCGTTCGTGCCCAAAGCGGTGGCAGTTACAAATACATTTCCGGTAGGCGAATGATCCACTTCCAAGGTAACACGGGCACCTTGCATGGTTTTGCGGAAGTCGTTCCAGATATCGCCATCGGTATCGGTGTCGGGATAGTTGTGGGAAACCATGGCCAGATCGAAAGGATAACCTTCAGCTGCCATGGTACCGCCCCAACCATAGGCATCGGAACGGAGTACAAAATACTCTTTATAGCCAGTGCCTGCACGATCTGCAACCTCGTTGGTCAGAGCAAGGTTCCAGTTGTTCCAGTTATTGACACCCGTGCCGTGATTCACAAAATCCAGATGCAACAGTTTGTTGGCAGGAATGGTGAAGTAATCCGAAAAGGCAACCCACCACCCTGAACTGTTATCTTCTGCACCGACAATTGCCGTAGCAATATCGATGTAAGTAGTATCGCCGGTAGAATGTTTCGCCTTTTCGGCGGCAATTGAATCGATCCTGTTTTGCAGGTCGGAGGGAGACTCAATGGAATAAATATCCAATTTCTCGCATCCGGTCAGGGCGAATACCGCCAGGATTGCGGCATAGAAAGTAAATCTCATAAATTTTGTTGTTTTCATACGATTAAATTTTTTCACTTATTTCTTCCATTCATTGTATCGATTCACACAGGATTCGTTTCCGGTTAAAACCAGACCAATCTATATGCGCGTAAAAGTTTAAGTAACTTTTAAAAAAATATTATAACAAGTACAAAGATTTGAATAGTCAACCTAACAAGGGTGGACAAAAAATGAAATAAGGTGGAGAATTGAGCAGATCTTTATTTTTAACACCATCCGATTATTTTTCCAGCAGGTTGCTGGGAGTGACGCTGAATTGTCGGGAAAAACAGCGTGTGAAGTATTTCGGGTCATTGAATCCGACTTCGTAAGCAATATCGGCGATATTCTTGTTTTTAGTTTTCTTATTCTGTAAAATGATGTTGTAGGCGAGATTAAGTCGGTATATCCGGATAAATTCACCGGCCGATTTTCCACTCAGCGCTTTTAGTTTTTTGTTCATCAAAGATTTACTCACACCCACACCATCTGCAAAGTCACTCACCTCGAAATAGGAATTTTGATAATTCTCCTTCATCACCTCCAACACCCGGTTCATAAACTTTTTGTCATTCGACTCTTCACTGATTTCCAGTGTTTCGACCGACATCTCCTCAACAAAACGCTGCTGATACCGTTCCCGTGTCTCCAGAATATTACGGATGCGGGTGATTAACATATTTTCATCGAAAGGTTTTATGATGTAGGAGTCAACACCCATGCGATAACTGTCGGTGCGCGCTTTCTCCGATGTTTTGGCCGTGAGCATCAGAAATGGGATATGCGAGAGGGAAAAATCCTCCTTCACCTTTTTAGAAAGCTCCAGACCATCCATTTCGGGCATCATTAAATCGCTGATGATGAAGTCCACGTGATAATGTTTCAATATCCCGAATGCTTCCACCCCGTTGCCTGCCTCAAGCGTGTTATAATAAGGAGATAACAGGGAGCAAACATAACGGCACATATCCCTGTTGTCTTCTACAACAAGGAAGGTAAGTCTGTCCTTCTGCCAATCCCGCAGATTCTGCACATCCTGCTCTGTCGCTTCCTCGCGATTATGATGCACATCCTGCAACGATTGCGAAGGTGGGCTGATTCTGTGCAACGGCAGCATGGTCCGGAAAGAGGTGCCGTTTTTTTTGTTGTTCTTTACCCAGATAGACCCTCCCAGCGTCTCAACCACCTGTTTGGTCAGATAGAGACCTATTCCTGTGCCGCTCTGGCCGTGAACAGGATATCTCAGATGGTTCTCTGACTGATAAAAACGCCGGAAGACCTTTTCTTTATCTTCCTCAGGAATTCCAGAACCGCTGTCCTTCACTGCGAGGTAAAGCTTGTCGCTGTTAGTTGTGTGATCCCTGCATGATTTAGCGTAGACGGTTATCTCTCCTTTGTTGGGTGTATATTTGATGGCATTCGATAACAGGTTCGTCATGATCTTGCGCAATCCTTCATCATCATAATAAAAGACCGGATCAGTCAGATGATACCTCCTCAGCAATTGTATGTTTCGGTCACCTGCCTGAAAATCGAAAGAGGAGATCACCGACTCCATGAAATCCTGAAAGTCTCCTTTTGTATAGGCCACTTCCAGTTTATTGGATTCAATTTTACGAAAATCCATTAATTGATTGATCAGCGTTAGCAAATACCTGGAATTTCTTTCAGCAAAACTTAACTGTTCAATCACATACGGATTGGTACTTAACTTGAGTGCTCTTTCTACCGGGCCGACAATCAACGTGATGGGCGTTCTAAACTCATGTGAAATATTGGTGAAAAAGTCGAGACGCTCGGCCGTCATCCTGCGCATTTTTCGCGACATCTCAATCAGTTGCTCTTTTTGCACGGTTATTTTTTCATTTTGTGTGCTCAACAGCTGATTACGTCGGGAGAGTTCATTTTTTTGTACCGTCAGGGCACCTTTCTGCTTTTCTATTTCTTCCGTACGTTCTTCTACTATTTGCTCCAGCACCTTCTGCTTGTGTTCATAAGATCTTATTCGCCAGTAATGCAACAGGATGATGGTAAGAATGATCAACAGGAGAACCAACGTGATAAACCAGCCCGTTTTATAAAAATAGGGTTTGATTCTCACATGGATTTGTGTCACCTCCCCCATATCAGGATGTCCTTTTGGTACATATTTAACCTCAAACAGATAATGGCTGGGGGGCAGGTTCATATAGGTTACCGTATGCTCATTTTTCGGCAGTTCGATCCAGCTGTCGTCGTAATCCAGCAGGCGGTAAACGTAAACGTAGTTGTTTGTCGACCGAAAGTTCAGTGCCGAAAAATCGATGGAAAAAGATTTTGTTTTCTCATGAAGCACAATCTCTTTTGCTACTGAAATATCGCTGTTGATGATTTTTCCCGGGTATACTTTCTCGTTATTCACATAAAGACCGGTCAGGGTAACGCTATATTCCATAGCATTGGAGGAGATCATTTCGGGATCGACAACCACCAGGCCGCCTAGTGTTCCAAAGTAGAGCAATCCGCTCTTCGATTTGCAATAGGCGTTCCAGTAAAACTGCCCCGATACCAGTCCATCCTCCTCGTAAAAGTTGGTGAAACTGTTATTTTTCCTGTTGTAACAGGATAATCCGTTAATCGTACTGATCCACAGATTTCCCCGGTCGTCCTCCAACAAACCCTTCACATTGTTATTAGCCAAACCATCGGAGGTCGTGTATGATTGAAAGGTATATGATCCATCATTTTTTTCAATTCGCTTGTAAATGCCGAACCCGTCACTTCCCAGCCACAAAACACCGTCGGAATCTTCGTATATGCTTGTGATCTTGTCAACCAGTTTCAATTGCGGGTTATCGAGCTTATACCTCAAATGGACATACGAAAAATAACCGTCCTGCTGCCTGTTCAAATCGATGACATATACCCCTTCGGCACACCCCAGCCACAACTTATGATCGCTGTCGATCATTGATCCGATGATCCCGTTGATGTTATTCGATGCGTTATCTCTGAAGGGTATCTGAAGGCTGTCACTTTCCAGATCGTAAAAAAAGAGACCCTGATTCGTTCCAATCCACATACCCTTGTTACGCATGTCGTAGGAGAGCGCGCCAACAAAATCGGGTAAATATTGCGGATATTGAACCGAATTGATGTATTGAACAGGTAGTTTGTCGGGATGTGTCATGTCAAGCAGGGTCACTCCCAGTCCCCAGGTACCTACCCATAAACGTTGCCTGTCGTCAGTGCTTAGAGCACTTACCGAATTGTGACTCAACCTTGCGGGTGACGATGCCGTGTAGTGGGTAAAAGCCTCTTCACCCTTTTTCTTCAGGTTCAGACCGCCTTCGACAGTCCCAATCCAGATATTCTCTTCCTGATCTTCAAAAATCACATTAACCGGATTCCGGGAAATAGAACCCCATACATTTTTGTCATATGTATAATTTTTTATAAACGCATTCCTGGGTGACAGCTTATTAACTCCTCCTGTTTCCGTACCCAACCACAATATTCCATCGTCATAAAAAATTGAGTTAATGAAATTGCTGTTCAATCCCTGTCCATTGGTCGAATTCTCTTCGGCAATTTGCACAAAAGCATCAGATGAAGAATTGTACAGGTTAATTCCTTTCAGTGTCCCGGCAATCAACTGACTGGATTCCGTCAGAGCAAGTTCCGAGACATAATCATGCGAAAGGGTACGAGCATCACCCTCCCTGTTCCTGTACACTTTCAACACATCTTCGTTTCTGTAATACCGATACAAACCGCGATCGGTTCCTATCCATACATCATTTTCCTTAAGCAGGAATTTCATGATCATGGTTTTCGACTCGAACTTTAGTTTGTCGGATACAGCAACAGCCTTTAGTTCGTTGTTGTCAGAAGGGAACAGCTTATATATTTCGTTGTTAAAACCTGCCCATATATTGCCATCATTGTCCACATCAGCCAGTGCCACGAAAAGTTCAGAATGCAGCTCTTCACCGTAAATGAGAATATCCTGAATTACTCCCTCTTCGTTGAGCTGAATTTTATAAATCTTGTTGGAATATATCCAGATATCTCCTTTTGTATCTTTCATGATGTTGATTACCGGATTGTCGAGAAAGGAGAGATGATCTGACTTTTTTCCGACAAACAGATCCACTACCCTGTAATTACTAAGATCCAGCACGTCCAGACCTCCTTCCGATGCAATCCACAACCTGTTGAAGTTGTCTTCACATACTTTGTGCACAAAATTCCCCTTCAGGGCCACCGGAACTGAAGTCATATTATAATGCACAAATTTGTATCCGTCGTAACGGGAAAGTCCTCCTCCGGTCGAAAACCACAGGAAACCCATGCGATCTTTGTAGATATCATCTATATAATTATGCATCAACCCGTCCTCCATCGTAACGAAGTGTATATTGTACTCGTCGGTGGAAAATTTCTGTGCATACAAAATGCCGGAATGAAGGAATAGTATGCCGATAAAAAAAATACAAATTCTTCTCATGATACCTGTTCAATGATCACAAAAGTAAAAATAATTATCTTCCAAAATAGGTTAAAACAAAGCCATTATTTGAAATCACATCATTTATCCACCATCTGTGTTCATTTCTCTACCTTTGCATCAAAAAAAAACAGTTTGTTTGTATAGCATTAATTTTAACAAAGCAATCGTGAAAAAAAATTCGTATCAACGGCGATTCTGTCTGTTCTTCGCTGCATCAGTTTTCATATTTTGTTCATGCCGGCCAAAACAGCAAATAATCA
>DFYK01000098.1:33919-34809 GCA_002383605.1 Proteiniphilum sp. UBA4084
GCAGATCAAAATGTTCCTCTTGGAAACATTCAGATCAGGAGATCGAAGGATCTTGTTCACTGGGAGTTTGTAGGATGGGCATTTTCAGAAATACCCGAAGAAGCTGTCGCCTGGGTGCATGCCAACAATGGCGGGAGAGGAGCCACCAACATCTGGGCGCCTTACGTGACAAAAAAAGGGGACAAATACAGACTCTATTTCAGTGTATCGGCTTTTGGCAAGAAGACTTCCTGGATTGGCCTGGCCGAATCCGATGCACCCGAAGGACCGTGGCAACAAAAGGGAGCTGTGGTGAAGACCAACTCCGATACGCCCATGAACGCCATCGATCCGAGTGTGATTGAGGATGTGGACAACGGAAAAATATGGATGCACTATGGATCTTACTTTGGTGGATTATATTGCGTGGAATTAGATCCCGAAACAGGATTAACCCGGAGAAAAGATGATTTGGGACACCTCATTGCACGCAGGGCCAATTACAGAAAAGACAACCTGGAAGCTCCGGAGATCATTTATAATCCCAAACTGAAGAAATACTTTCTTTTTGTTTCTTATGATCCGCTGATGACCACCTATAATATACGTGTGGGACAATCGGACAGACCGGAAGGTCCCTTTATGGATTATTTCGGAAAGAACCTGAGTGACACCACCAACAACGATCCCATTATCGTTGCACCCTACAAATTTGAAAACCATCCCGGCTGGGCCGGTACGGGACATTGCGGTGTGGTTGCCACGGACGATGGAAGATACTTCATGGCACATCAGGGACGTCTCTCTCCACACAACCAACTCATGGTATTGCACATCCGTGAACTTTTCTTCACACCCGAAGGTTGGCCCGTTGCCTCACCACAAAGATATGCAGGCGATGAAAAAAGGAA
>DFYK01000050.1:0-40309 GCA_002383605.1 Proteiniphilum sp. UBA4084
GTCGGTGCAATTTCTTTCACTACATCTCCCAATTTCGGGTAAGGGTCAAGATTGCTCCTTCCTCCCAAATGCACCCGCACTTCCGAACTGTTGTTGCCTCCCAAAACCGGACGATCTTGAATTAAAGCGACTTTTAATCCCAACCTTGCCGCCGTAATTGCTGCTGTAGTGCCTGCAACTCCTCCGCCGACTACTACAAAATCGAACTTGCCGGCATTTCTGGGAGTTTCGGGCAATCCTAATTTCGTTTTTCTAAATTCACTCAATGATTGGATGTCATTAGGCGGCAAATCATTCCTTTTGGTTGTGAAATAGACGGCATCTACCCTGCCGTTGAACCCGGAGAGATCGTGCAGAACTACCGTTGCCGATGGATTGTCAATTTTGGTTTCCCCTGCATATTGCCAGAACCAAGAAGAACCTTCGGCTCCCAATATCATTTCTGAGTGTTCTCCATTTACCGACAATTCGAATTTTCCGGGTCCTTCTCCTTTGTACCAGGGTGAAGTCCAGTTAAAGGTGCGGACGAAAATATGGTATTCACCCGTTGAAGGAAATGTTATGGTCGTTTCGGCATCTTTCACCGGAACACCCATTCCGTGAGCCATCAAATACGGCGACCCCATCAAATCCATAAACTGCTGATCGACTACCCAGCCGCCTTTGTTCTGAAAACTTTCGGCTTCCAGAAAGACATCGGCTGAATAAACGGCTGTATAATTGAATAGTAGTGTGAGCAAAAATACCCATACCGAATAATTCCTGATTTTCATCATCCCATTTATTTTTGATTCTTAATTAACCGGTAAACCTTCGTGGAATGGGGTGGCATTTCAACGAGAGAAAAATTCTTTCCCTGTTTGATATCCTGATGTTCCCAAACGTCGCGAATCGAGTAATTCTTCAAATCTCCCGGCGATGTTTTCCAATAGTCGTCATTGGCCGCCAACAGTACGCTGAAATCGACTTCGACAATCTTTTTTTCGTCGCTTCGGTTAAGCAGGCAGACAGCCCGTTCATCTCCGGCAAGTTTCTTGACCCAGATTTCATAATCGCCATTGTCGCGAAAACAAAAAGCCTGCTTTCCCAACGAATCCTGATTAATCGCAATCATTTCACGATTGGTCAGGATTTCGAGTGTTTCATCCGACATCGTTCTTAAATCGTTTCCAGCCATTAATGGTGCAGCCAGCATACACCATAATGAAAAATGTGTGCGGTATTCTTCTGTCGTCATTCCTCCATTTCCCACTTCCAACATGTCAGGATCGTTCCAGTGCCCGGGTCCGGTATAATCGGCCAGCTCTTTCTGGGCATCGAAAATAGCCATCATGGCATCCCAACGGTCAACGATGTCTCCGGTTGTGCGCCACAGATGTCCCACCTCTTTTGCCCATTCCCATGGCTTGTTCGATCCCCATTCGCAAATACTGAACGCAATGGGTCTCCCTGCTTTGTACAATGCGTCCCGCATCAGGGTATAGGATGCCTGTGCGCTTTGGGTGGAATGATTGCACCAGTCGTATTTCAGGTAATCGACTCCCCATCGGGCATAGGTCCGCGCATCCTGAAATTCGTATCCCCTGCCGCCGGGTCTTCCCTGACAGGTTTTTGTGCCTGCACAAGAATAAATTCCAAATTTTAATCCTTTGGAATGAATATAGTCGGACAGATACTTCATGCCGTGAGGAAACCGATCTTTGTCCACTACGATCTCTCCATTTTCGTCGCGATCAACTTGCCAGCAATCATCGATCACTACATATTCATATCCTGCCGCAGCCATCCCCGAACTGACCATGGCATCCGCAACTTCCATGATCAGTTTTTCACTGACGTCGCACCCGAATTTGTTCCAGCTGTTCCAACCCATCGGTGGCGTAAGCGCCAAATTGTCGAATTTTTGTGCCTGTAACCCGATCAAGGGTAACATGAGAATAAAAATAAAAAATACGTTTTTCATCTGATTTGTTTTTGAAATCTATAACATCACGCGAAACTTGGGTTACTCATATTTTAACCAGGCAGTTACCCGAGTATTATGATTAGTCGTGAACCGTATCCATCTGGCTTGAAATGATTCAGGAAAAACATACGTTACAGTTTGTCCTACTCCAACTCTTAAAGTCTTAAAAACCATCCAATCACCATTTCCTGTAGGATCTATTTCAATCGTAAATTGGACCTGCTGATTATTATTGTGGGATAAATTTAATGTTTTTTTATCATAGAACCCAATAAGATACGGATCAGAAGGAACATTGGCTTTTGTGAGAGAGTTTTTCCAAGGCCCCCCTTCTCCACGTGGTTTGCCTAATTTCCAAAGATCGTCAATAACTCCAACCCAGATCGCCGCCTTTTTATCATTTGACATGATTATATGAGAATTATGACCATTATAATTACTTTCAATACCGGTTAGAATTAGCATTCCTCGATAGGATGCGTAATCATTTATCTGATAATCATGGGTTGAAATCGGCCGAATCTTTGCAAAGCCGTCGGCATTTTCGGCAGGTAATTCATAGAATGTTCCCATCGCATGAAAAAGATCTCTTTCCGTTGCAACTTCACGACATACGCGCAATAATCCTTTGTCCGTTTTTTCTGTATATCCTTCATTACCTAATGGAAGCCTCCATCGTCTATTTTGATCATCAAGAATTAAAATTGAACAAGAATCAATCGTTATTAACCTCTGAGGTATTTTAAGTTTTTCGCTTATGAAATTTGACATAGTGTCTATTTTGGGGACAAGCTCAAATTTATCTTTCATCTCGTAATAGCTACCTTCCGTCTCAATATCGCTCACTCTATGATTTGCTAACAATCCTAATGCCCTACGATTATGACCTAACGGATATAAAAGTCCTCCTATGGTTGACTCCTTATTATCTACCCTTGATAATCCATGAAAAATAGAATCGGGTCTGTTATTCCTGCTGTCCATAGAACTGTAATTAAAACATACGGTAGTTTTGGTGTCTTTATTTGTTTTAACTCGGATCCATTCACCGATCTCGTCATTTAAGAAAGGTACAAATAAGTCCTTTTTTGAGTCAACTGTTACACTTTTAAGTTTCCTCCACGAACACTTGCCATCAACGTCAACCTCGAATGTAAATTCTACGGGAGCAGAACCTTCATTTTTAATCCAACAGCAACGATAACGCCAACCGGCAAATAAAAATGGGTCTGAATAAATGTTCGCTTTAACATCTTCATTTGACCAAATAGCTCCATCAGCGTTTGTAGGTCCTAATTCATCTGGTGTATTTAATGAAGTGAACCAAAGGTTTGAGTTAGATTGTCCAGGGCCGGGTATATTGCCTTTGACCGTTCTGACATTCAAAAATTCGTTTTGCGCCGAATCATCACATCCGAAAACCAGCCGATTATCCCAGCGGGTAAAATCGCCGATCACTTTCAGGTATGACGATCGTGGGCGTATGCCGGCTGAATTCTCCGCCGTAAATGTTCCCGGGAAATGCCAAAACATACCGTGCATAGTCATAAGATAATCCGGATTATCTTCAGTGCCTACATCGCGAATACGTGGCCATTCCGTATTCCATCCATGAGCGCCATCATAGCTATGACTGGCTTTGGGTATTCGATAGAATGACCACCCTTTGTCAGGATCGCGAACGCCTAATAAAACCGATTTGTAGTCCCATCCGGTAGCCCAGATCGGATCCGTTGCGGGGTGAGTATTCCCGTATATACCTCCCGGGCCGGTCACTTCCACAAACTGGTTGCGGCGCACCACTTTCCAGTCTTTTCCATTCCACTCGGCCAGTATGCCGGCTTCAATGTCAAATTTTTTCAACGCTTCCTGGGTGTCTTCTCCGTTGTTGCTGTAAACGAGCACTCCTTGTCCCGAATATACTCCTTTTCCATGCACACCCGGCAGCAATGGACTATATTGAGCCATGCTTCCATTTTTGCGAACCACATTCCCATCGACAAAAAGCGTTTTAATACTCAAATCATGAACATTGATATCGTAAAATCCCTCTTCCATTGTAGCAATGTAAATTCTGTTTGCAGGATCAGTCAAATGACGCGCACAAGCGGTATATCTTCCCGGTGCATCTTTATATTCAATGACTCGCACTTTGCCTTCTTCACTTATTGCATACGGTCCAATAAACAATTGTTTGCTTTCGCGATGTATCATACGATTGGCAGGTGTTCCACCGATGCTTTCGTTTCGGGTAATTTGCAACAAATCAGGTGTTACTTCATATAGTTTATCGGAAGAACCGAATGGCAAATGAGGCCCATAAGTAATTACCCATAAGCGATTGGCCCAAGGAACAACAGCACCGGTTCCGCATTCTCCTTCATTGTTATAGTAAGCTAAATGCGGATAGATACCGGAAATAGACTCGGGTAAATCTACATTGTTTTTTTGAGCTGAACATGCTATGACAAAAGTAGTTCCTATTGCAATAAACGATTTTCTTAAACTCATGAAAATATCTACTTTAGCGAATATTAAATTCCTCAAATTTAGACATATAAATAGATGGATCTATATTTATTTGATTAATCTTTACCAAAATAATATGGTAAAGCTCCTATTTGGCACCGTTATTTTTAAGTACCTACAAAATCTATTAGATAACCACAGGCAAATAGTTTCTACTACCATTTTGGGTTCTGGTCGAGATTTTTATTAATCAGTCGATCAGCAGCAGGTATAGGCCACAGATAGTCGCGACCGGCATCGAACTTCCGCTCACTCGCCACAACGATATAACCGGCGTTGACCATCTGGCTGAGATCAGCTATGCCGTTTTCGTCAATCTCTGGTATGCCTCCGATTGGATAGTTTCCATCCTTCCAGTTTTGTATCAATTGACGGTATTCGTTAGATACAGAAGCCTCGTTGCCATTCCATGAGGTTGAACCTGACCATGCGCGACGCAAAAAGTAAGAGGGTCTATTATAAACCTTTTCGGCCAATCTCCAGCGAATTAAATCTGCATAACGATGGCCTTCCCAAGCAAGCTCAATGAAGCGTTCAGTACGAAGAATGGTACGCATTGCGCTCTGAGAACCTACTATTACACGAGGGTACGTAAGACCAGAACCAGAATAAGCTCTTTCGCGCAGTTTGTTGATGGTGGCATCCAATACCTCCTGGGTACATCTGTCAAGTTCGATCATCGCTTCGGCATACATCAGCAGCACATCACCATATCGCAAATAAGGATAGGTTGTAGGCGCGCCGTTACGTCCATTTTCAAGGAATGATTCGTCGATAAACTTTTTGAAACAAAAACCATTATAAGCCGCATGTTCGGCACGTGCTTTCGAATCGGTGTTGCTCACCCGAGCGCCGTCCGATGCTCGAAGCACAGTAGTACGGGTTGGATCGGGAGAATACTCATAGCCAAGCCATAAATAATCTTCGGGATTATACGTTCCGTCGAGCACACTCTTATTGTGAGCCGTAGCAAAAGGTACAATCGTCATAGCCATGCGCGGATCACGATTTTCGAAGAAGTCCTTTGGATTATAGAGAGGCGATTCGTCAATAGGCTTACCGTCGATACAGGGATAAGCACAAACCAGTTCGTAGGAAGGAGCGGCTACACCACCCCATCCTCCGGAAAGACGGGTAATACAATTGAGGACATCTGAACCGGCCCAATAATACTTTTTCAGCGTTACATCACCACGGAAGAAAAATATCCATTCATCTGACCAGGAAGCGGTAAATAGATCCCGGTAATTGTTATGGAGTTTATAGACATTCAGATCCATACAGGCTTTTGCCGCCGTTGCAGCTGTTTCATAATCACCGTTCCAAAGGGCAATACGTGCTTTGAACGCAAGAGCGGCGCCCTTTGTAGCCCTTTGTATGCCGGCATGGCTTGTCGGAAGACGTTCGGCAGCCTTGTCCAAGCACTCGTAACTATACGCCAGTACTTCAGATTTAGGCGAACGTGATATAGTGTAGGCTTCATCAAGTGTCATGCCCGTCTTATCAAGAATGGCATCACCCCAGTGAAAAGCCAACATACCATAAGCATAGCCAATATAGAAATAGGCTTCACCTTCGTATTGCGTAATATCCGCATCCGATACTCCCATTGAACGAGCCTTATCCATATTATTCAGCAAGCGCAAGGCACGAGCGATGCCTTTATAGTAATTCTGCCAGCGAGTGGCTACAGTACCATCTTCCGAAGTCATTGTTCCATTCTGTACATTGGTAGTGGTATTGCGCCATATCATATCATCACTCCATGTCCAACCATCAATAGGGAAAAAATCGGTACGGTAAAAATCGTTTACTGACATCTCGATCTCTTGTTGCGACGAATACCAACTTCCACTTGATCCTTCAGACAAAGGATTTAAGTCGAGATCGACACAAGCTGAAAGGATTAATATTGATATTATGTTAATAATTAGCAATATATTTTTCATATAATTAAGTATTTAAAATTTAACATTAACGCCTAAAACAAAAGAAGTGGATATAAAGTCTGACGATGAGCCGACCTCGGGATCCCATCCTTTTGGATAGTTACTGATGGCCGGCAGGTCGTTTATACTGAGATATAAACGCATATCCTTTACTCTTACTCTATTCACCAGATCCGTAGGCAGCGTATAACCAAGCGTAATATTTTTCACACGGAAATAAGCACCGTTGAAAAGCCAATAATCCGAACCGGCATAAGTGTTTTCTGTATTGGTATAGGTCAGACGCGGGTATTTAGCATCCCGATTCTGCTCTTCGGTATTGTGTTGACTCCAGAAGTTACCCAGCAGTAGTTCCGGGACAGCCCCATGTTGTTCCTTCAAAGGTTGAATCCATGCCGAATTAAATAGTACGCGTTGGTGCCCAATACCTTGAAATGAAAGATTAAAATCAAACCCTTTCCAACCCATTGCGATGTTTCCCCCGTAAAGAAGTTCAGGTTGTGAGTTGCCAAGGTACACTTTGTCGTCGGCATTGATGACCCCGTTTTCATCCACATCGACATACTTAATATTACCGGCTTTATCGTTTGGTGTAAGCGTAGGATACTTGTTGCCGTCTGCATCGTATAAGTCCGCACCGGTCTGGAACAGGCCATCTGTTTTATACATGTACCATTCGTAGTAGTGTGATCCCTCTTCATATATTTGGTTACCAACAATGGTACGTTTATCGCCCAGATAACCCATTTTTGAACGGTAGTCCGACAGGTTTGCCGAGACGCTGTACCAGAAATCACCGATATTGTCAGACCAACCCAATTCCATATCCCAGCCTTTGGTGTACATATCACCCGCGTTCTGCGAAGGCGCCGAGAATCCCGCATACGAAGGAAAGCCTAGGGTAAGCAACATGTCGCTGGTTTTTTTGTAATAGTAATCGCCGGAGAAACGCAAACGGTTGTCGAGGAGTTGAAGATCAAGGCCTCCACCGTATGTTGTAGTCGTTTCCCAGGTGATATTTTCGAACGCGTAATAAACCTGTGCGGCATTCTGCACAGCTGTCACGGATTGGCTCGACTTGTCATACATGTAACTGTTGCCGAAGCTAATGGCTGCCAGATAAGGAAACTCCGAACCAATACGCTCATTACCGAGTTGTCCGACAGAGCCTCGTATCTTCAGGTAATTCACTACATCATTCTTAAACCATGATTCCTCTGACATGACCCATCCGGCAGACATCGAGTAGAATGTACCCCAACGATTATCTTTTGAAAAGCGCGATGAGCCATCAGCGCGAACATTACCCTGTATCATATACTTGTTTTTATAGGAATACATCAAGCGTCCAAATACGGATTCGTAGGCATTGTGCCCCGCACTTCCTGAATTATATTGATAATCTTCCGGTCCGATATTAAGATAAGGATAAGTATCAAGCAGATAGTTTGTGCGTGAAGCACCCAGATCTTCCCAACGATAAGTGTATCCTTCATAACCAGCCATGGCATTAAATGAATGATTCCCCCATTTGTTTTGATAGTTGCCATAGAACTGATATGTTTGACTATTATTATCGTTACGTGTCTCTGAAAGGTTCGTCGTTTTGTGTGATTGCATATAGGTAATAGAACCGTTTTCATAGTAAACTGGAACAGCGCGTGAGAATCTCTTGCCTTTTGTGAATGAGAAACGGGGCGCAAAGATGGCAGACAGCGTAAGGCCTTTCATCGGAATAAGATCGATTTGCGCCTTACCTCCGAACTTATAATAATTCGTTCTATTTTTTCCACCTTCCCGAAGGCCGGCAACAGGATTAGCCCCATCTTTCGCATCTGCATAGCGACCATCTTCCCAGAAGGGTGTATAATAGGGTGATGCCAAATATGCCCAATACATAGCATTGATTTCGGATGGATTGATCGAATTAGATTTCGAGAAATCAACATCGATATTGGCACGAAGCCAATCTGTCATATAATAATCATTGTTAATACGGCCGACAAAACGCTCATAGGACTTGTTTTCGTAATAGCCGTCGCCTTTCTGATAATTAAAAGTAGATTTCGTATGCAGTTTTTCCGTACCGCCCGAAACACTAAACATATGCTGCTCATGTGAAGTCGATTTCTTCAGGATCAAATCTACCCAGTTGGTATTTGGATA
Source organism: Proteiniphilum sp. UBA4084 (assembly GCA_002383605.1). Lineage (GTDB taxonomy): Bacteria > Bacteroidota > Bacteroidia > Bacteroidales > Dysgonomonadaceae > Proteiniphilum. The sequence goes on from DFYK01000050.1 coordinate 8,611, forward strand.
ATGCCAGGGATCAGTAGCATTTTTAGTGAGCCACGAAGCAATGGTCTCTTGTGAGTATTGCGAATAAGGATCTGAAGCGCCATCATTCCACTTTACCTCGTTCTGTACATTCATCCAGTCAATCACGTCTCCATTTTTTGGCCGGGCTGTAGGTCTGTCAATACCATATTCATAGTTATAATCAAACGTGAATTCTCGATCCTTGGCTCGTTTGGTGGTGATCAGGATAACACCTGCCGCCGCCCGCGATCCGTAAATGGCAGCCGAAGCCGCATCTTTCAATACAGTCATGGTCTCTACATCTGCCGCAATCACATCGTTCAATGATGATGGTACGCCATCAACGATTACCAAAGGATCATTATTGGAAAGTGTAGTAATGCCCCGGATACGTACAGTAGCCGAAGCACCTGGCGCACCCGAATTGCGGGTTACCTGCACCCCCGCAATCTGTCCCTGCATGGCAGTGGAAATCTGCTGTGTGGAACGGTTAGTCAAAGTCTCACCTTTTATACTTGATATGGCCCCGGTAAGATCTCCCTTGCGGGCAGTTCCATACCCCACGACCACTACTTCTTCCAGCGATTGTGTATCTTCAACCAATGTTATATTGAAAGACGTTCTCCCTGCCGCCTTAATTTCCTGCTCCACATAGCCAATGTACGACACATGAATTGTTGCATTATCGGCCACTTTTAACGAAAAATTTCCATTAATATCCGTTACAGTGCCGTTGGTGGTACCGACTTCGACTATGTTGGCTCCGATAATCGGCTCTCCATTGGCATCTACAACTTTTCCCGTTATAGTTTTCCCTTGCTGTTGAGCAGAACGGATCATATCGGCAATAGTAGCTGCATTTCTGTTAGCCTTTTTCATTAATACGATGTAGTTGTTCTCGAAATCGTAACCGATATCGGTACCTGCAAAAGCTTCATTGAGATACGAAGATACTTTGTCCGACTTACGCTGAACATCCACCTTTCGGGCTGCATCGATTTCGCGATTGCTGTAAACCACTAAATAGTCGGTTTGCTTTTCAATTTCATTGATGAGTTGACCTACCGTCATCGAATTCGTTTTTAATTCGATAACCGCGTCCTGTGCTTTTGTATTCAGTGCCAGCAACTGAAACGAGAAAATAAAAAGAAAAATAAAGGATACTTTCATGATTCTGAATATGCCCTTAAAGGTTTCATTTTTTATTAAATAAGGTATTCTTAGAAATTTAAATTTCATATCTTTGTAAAGTTAAGAGTGAATACTAAAGTTGATTAGGTGTTTGCTTTACCGAGGCGATGAGTGTTGGCGCACTTGTCGCCTCTTTTTGTTTCCATGGATGTTATTTTCTCATAGGCATATTGTTTTTTAATGGGTCAATAAATTTATTTACTTAATGTGATGATACGATTTTCTAAATCTTTTTTTATGTCGAAATGATGAATTTTTCGGATGATATGTAAAATCTCGTCAATGCCGTCGCTCTGACGGAATTTGCCGGTATATCGCACATTAAATATTTCAGGATCTTCCACTTTAATGGTAACATCGTAATAGAGTTGCAATTTCTGGAGAATTTCGAGCAAACTTTCGTTGTCGAAACTGTAAATGCCGTCTTTCCAAAGAAAATAATTCGGATTGACAATCGCCGATACAGACATGTTTCCTTCTTGCATGGTGACTTCCTCTCCAGGTTTCAACATCAGCGCTCCTTTGCTACCCCGATCGATCTCAACCGAACCTTCGAAAAGCGAGACCTTCGAACGATCGGCATTTGGATAATCTCTTACGTTGAATTGTGTTCCCAATACTTTCAATTGGATGTTTTGTGTCGAGACCAGGAAGGGTTTTCGAGGGTTTTTGGCTACATCAAAGTATGCTTCCCCCATAAGTGTTACCTTGCGTTCTTTACCTGCAAAACGAGAGGGATAAGTCAACGTGGATTTAGCATTGAGCCATACCGTTGTTCCATCCTGCAACGTAATTTGTGCCCTTTGACCGGCCGGCACGCACAAAGTGTTGAAAGCTTTATCGCGAGTAAAATTTTCGGTGAAAAGAAGCGTGGCAAAAACGGTAGAAACAATCAAAGCAAGAGCGACAGCCGCAATTTTACCGATTTTTATGAGGAACAACTTTCGCTGTTTGGCTTGCAAACGTCGGGTAAATATCCGATAACTTTCTTTTGCCGTCTCGTCATCTCCGGGATGTGCCGAAAGCTGCGTCAATGCAAAAAGATTTTGCATTTCCATAAACTCCTTCTTCAACGTTTTGTCTCGATCGATCAGTTTCAACAACTGCAAGCGTTCCGAATTATCGAGTTCTCCGAGAAAATATTTCAGTATTCGGTCGTCCATTTTTACCCTTTTATATAGTTAATACGAATGACTGTCGAAAAACCACCAAAGAATTTTAAAAAATTTGATTTAAATCAATAGAAAAAACAATATGGGAAGATAATCCTTCAAGATTTCTCTAAGCTTTTGGTAGGCAATGGCCATTTGGTTTTCAACGGTATTGAGAGAAATGTTCAACTCTTCGGCAATTATTTTTTGCTTTTTGCCTTCTATTTTATTCATGATAAATATCTGACGACACCTTTCGGGAAGCGATTGAATGGCATTGTCGATAATGGTTTCGATATTGGCGTCCGATATAATTTGTTCGTCAAGAGCCTCTAACGACTGCAATTTCATCTGCATGGTCAACTCGAATTCTTCCTGCATCGCATGAGTAGTATTCAGCACAACCATTCGATGTCGGAGGAAGTCGATGCATCGGTTTTTAATATTTGTGAACAGATAAGCCGTCAAATTGATCTGACTCGAAAGAAATTCTCTTTTTGTCCAAAGATCCATAAAAATATCCTGGACGATATTCTCCGCATCTTCCTCATTGGCAACATATTCTTGTGCAAAACGCTTTAATCGGGGATAAAAGGAAAGATATATATCCTCAAAGTCAGCTATGTCTTTCAGATTGTTTTGCATCAAAATATTTTTTATTCGATGCAAAAATAAATAAAAAAAACTGTTAAGCAAAACAATAAAATTATCATTAGTGTCCCGTTAAAATAATGTTTATTGTTTGTAAGTATTTTATATTTAATAATATGCGTTGTCTAAACGATCTTGTGATACAAATATGTAAACGAACTTATGATATTTATCAATTACCCATTGATAAGAAAATGCACGGAGATTTATAAGAAAATAAAACCTGACACAGTTCAATTTACGCTACCTATACTTTTACAAAAGAGTTATTTGAAAAGATATAAACCAAAGAACTTCGCTCGTAACTAAAGTGTTCCCATCAATATTTTGACTTTTCCAGTTAAAATTCTCTCTGCAATTTTCTACACCCTTTCGGGTATTATTTTGTTTTACCTCTGAAAAAAAATACCCGAAAAGGTATTATTTTAGAAATTATCATTATATTTGTACCCGAAAAGGTATTGAATATGGATAATCTGCCACTAAACGAATATGTGAAGTCGAAGCGCAAAGCGCTTGGATTTTCGCGTGAAGAGTTTGCACAGAAAGCGGGTGTAGGGCTGCGTTTCCTGCGTGAACTGGAACAAGGGAAAGAAACCCTGAAAATGGACAAGGTAAATCAAGTATTACAATTGTTCGGGATGCAATTGGGTGTTGTACCAATGGACAGAAATAATCTGATAGAGCAATGAAACAGGCCAAAATATTTATGTATGACTATCCGGCGGGTACGCTCACCGAAGATGAGAACGGCTACACCTTTGTATATGACACAACCTACTTGGCGAATAAAAATGCTGAACCGGTAAGCCTCACGTTGCCTCTAACCGATAAACCATTTGTCAGCAACGTGCTGCATCCTTTCTTCGACGGGCTTATTCCTGAAGGTTGGCTGTTGGATATTGCCGAAAAGAACTGGAAAATCAACAATCGCGACCGTATGTCTTTGTTGCTCGCTTGCTGCAAAGATTGCATCGGGGCGGTAAGTGTTCAACCTATTCAAACGAAATAATCATGGAAAAATGCTTGTACTGTTATCAACCGTTGAAACAGGGAGAGGTTGATTTTCATCCGCAATGTTCAAAGAAAATATTTGGTACTGTCGTTCCGCCTGTGTTTCCCTACACAAAAGCCGATATAGAATCGTTGGCATTGGAAGTGGTACGCTCACAAGTTACGATTACAGGCGTTCAGCCGAAATTGTCGGTTGACTTGGAAAAAGATAAAGGGGGCGAAAAACGTTTCACTATCGTTGGCTTATGGGGTGAATATATCCTTAAACCACAAACGGAACAATATCCGTCGCTTCCCGAAAATGAAGATTTAACCATGCATCTGGCAGAACTCGCACGGATAAAAACGGTTCCCCATTCCCTGATACGGTTTCAAGATGCTTCATTGGCATATATCACTAAACGTATAGACCGTGACAAGAAAGGCGGTAAAATCCCAATGGAAGATATGTGCCAACTGACGGAAAAACTGACCGAACAAAAATACAAAGGTTCTCATGAGCAAATTGCCAGAAAGATAGTGGAGTTCTCGGCTTATCCGGTGTTGGATTTAATCAACTATTTTGAGGTGCTGTTATTCTGTTACATGACCGGAAATGCAGACATGCACCTGAAAAACTTTTCGCTTTACAAAAAGGTGGGTGAATCTGTTTTGGCTCCGGCTTATGACCTTTTATCTACCAAGCTGGTTATTCCGCAAGATAACGAAGAATTGGTACTGACGTTGAATGGTAAAAAACGCAAGCTGAAAAAGACAGATTTTGACAGCCTCTTAAAAACAATGAAGGTCGATGATAAAGCAATCGAAAATGTGTATGACAAATTTAGGAAGATACTACCGGAATGGCTTACGTTTATAGATTCTTCGTTCTTGCCGGATGAAATGAAAGTGGATTATAAAGCATTAATACAGGAAAGAGCAGGTATTTTGGATTAATTCAAGCCAACTTCCGCAACCCTATTCCACTACTGGACAACTCTTAAAACAAGTCCTCCCAACCGCTATATTTGTTGGCAAAACGAAAAAATACCGTCAACAATATGGATTAAATGTGGGATTTTGTAGAAAAGAAAAATCCCCGAAATGTTTAAATTTCAGGGATTCACCCACTTTGTGGTCTGTGGTGCCACCAGGAATCGAACCGGGGACACACGGATTTTCAGTCCGTTGCTCTACCGACTGAGCTATGGCACCAACATTGCTTAAATTGCGAGTGCAAAGATAAGCGCATTTTCGGGAAATGCAAAATATGTCAATAAAAAAGTCAAAAATTATTCCAGATGATTCCATCCTTGCGCACGGAGTTGCATCTCCTGTCCGTCACGGGTGACCAGATAACAACCTTGTTCGGGTTTTGTAATATGTCCGATCAGGTGGATGCCCGACACGGTGCTCATCTTCTCGTGCAGTGTGAGCGGAACCGTGAAAAGAAGCTCGTAGTCTTCACCGCCGTTCAGCGCCACCGTGGTCACGTTCATGTTGAACGTCTCAGCCATCATGGCCGTCTGGTAGTCGATGGGTAATCGTTCCTCAAAAAGCTGACATCCCACATTGCTTTGCTTGCAGATGTGCAGCAGGTCTGACGATAACCCATCTGAAATATCAATCATGGCGGTGGGAACGATGCCGTTTTCCGCCAGCTGGGCCACGATGTCCTTTCTTGCCTCCGGCTTGAGCTGCCGCTCCAGCAGGTATTCTTTCCCTGTAAAATCAGGTTGTACCTCACTGCTGCCCTCAAACACGCTCTTCTCTCTTTCCAGCAGCTGCAGACCCATGTAGGATGCACCCAGGTCGCCCGAAACATAGAGTAGATCGGTATCTTTGGCGCCGTTCCTGTAAACAACCTTATCCTTATCGGCCGAGCCGATGCAGGTGATGCTGATGGTAAATCCGGTAAGCGAGGAGGTCGTGTCTCCACCCACGATGTCTACCCCGTAAATCTCACAGGCCAGCTTCAGCCCGCTGTAAAAGTCCTCAAGATCTTCTACCGTGAACCGTTTCGATATACCCAGGGAGACGGTGATCTGTTGCGGGTTGCCGTTCATCGCGTAGACGTCGGAGAAATTGACAACGGCAGCTTTATATCCCAGATGTTTCAGTGGAACGTACACGAGATCGAAATGGATTCCTTCCAGCAACAGGTCGGTCGTGACCAATATCTGTTTACCGGCATGATCGAGTACGGCAGCATCGTCGCCCACCCCTTTCAGGGAAGTGGGCTGTGTGAGCTGAATATCACCGGTCAGACGATCAATCAGTCCAAACTCCCCCAATGTTGCTATTTCTGTTCCTTTCATCCAATTCTCCCGATGATGGTGCGCATGATTTCAGCCATTTTGGGCTGTGCTATCTTGGCAGCTTCCTGTACATCCTCGTGCGATACTTCCACAATCTTCCCGATCACACCCAAATCGGTAATGATCGAAAAGGCGAGCACTTTCATGCCGGCATGATTGGCCACGATCACTTCGGGTACGGTAGACATCCCCACCGCATCTCCCCCGATTACCCGGAAGAAATTGTATTCGGCGGGTGTTTCAAACGTGGGGCCTTGCACGCCTACATATACGCCGTGCTGCAATTTGATATTTTTTTCCTTGGCGATCTCCATGGCCATCAGACGCAACGATTTGCTATAGGCCTCACTCATGTCGGGGAAGCGGGTACCCAACTCATTGAAGTTTTTACCATGCAACGGATGTTCTGGAAACATGTTGATATGGTCTTCAATCAGCATGATATCACCGATGTCGAAGCTGGGATTCATGCCACCAGCCGCATTGGAAACAAAAAGATATTCAATGCCCAGCGCCTGAAAGACACGTACAGGAAAGGTAACCTGCTTCATGTCGTATCCTTCGTAATAGTGGAAACGTCCCTGCATGGCCAGTACCTTTTTGCCACCGAGGGTACCGATAATCAGTTTTCCGCTATGTCCCTCCACCGTGGAAACCGGGAAGTTGGGTATCTCGGTGTAGGAGATTTCCTTTTTATCTGTTATCTCGTGTGCCAGTTCTCCCAGGCCTGTACCCAGAATAATGGCGGTACCGGGGATCTCCCCTATTTTATTTTTTAAATAATCTGCTGTTTGTTTGATGGTTTCTAACATGTTCAAGTATTTTATGATTGAATGAGCTTCCTTCCGTGTCATCCACAAAGGTGACACGAACCGGAATGTAATAAAGCATTTTCTTCAACTCTTCATCCAGAAAGGGTAATGCACGGAAACGCATGGCATCCTTTTCGGTGGTGATGACGATCTTGTTGTCATCCTCTATCGACTGCACCATGCGGCGGACCGATTGAATATCCTCCTTCGTGAATTGATGATGATCGGGAAAGAACTTCGTGTATAGGTTGTATGTCTTGTGCTCCAGCTTGTCGACCAGAGGAGCAGGGGACGCAATGCCGGTAACCAGGAAAAGGTGTTTCTTCCGCAATTCGTCCAGCAGGAGCGGTACTGTTTGCAATTCGGGAAAGACCGGCTGCACCGCATCGTAATCGAATGTAGTGAAATACAACTGTTGGTACGGAAAAAGATCCAGTCCGTTTATATAAATTCTGAAATCGATGGGTTGCATGTCGGGGTCGCATTTGGTGACCAGCACGATCGTGGCCCGTTCTTTTCCCTTGAGCGGTTCACGCAGCAACCCTGCAGGCAGCAATTTGTCTTCGAATAACGGCCGGTTGCTGTCTGCCAATAAAATGGACAGAGAGGGCAAAACATGGCGGTGCTGAAACCCGTCGTCCAGCAGAATCACGTCGGGACGTTCCGCTTTTTCTATGGAAAGAATTTTTTGAATGGCAGCTACCCTGTTTTTATCCACCACCACCAAGGTGTTTGGAAACTTCTGCTTGATCTGCAGCGGCTCATCGCCCACATCGCGCACCTTTGAGTCGGCATCCACAATGAGAAAACCCTTGCTCTTTCGCTTATATCCCCGGCTGAGCACAGCTACTTTATACCATGGTGAAAGGAGCCTGATCAGGTATTCAATGTGCGGCGTTTTCCCGGTTCCACCCACGGTGAGGTTTCCCACACAGATGACCGGGATGTCAAAAGCATGCTGTTTGAGTATTTTTTTGTTGAAAAGCCAGTTTCGCAAATCCACACCTATTCCATACAGCCATGATAATGGCAGTAGGGCACGGCGTATTACAACGGCAGGTTTGTCCATTTTCTTATTTGATATTCAGATCGAAAGGAACCCTCGCCTGAATATAGTCCTGTTCTTTCAAATCTTTTAAAATCATGAACAACTCATAACTTTCACCCAAATACTCTTTCAATGTGCGTGCAGCCAACTCTTCCTTAGCCGGTTTCAACAGTTCATCGATGCGGGAGCGCATCTTCGGATATTCAAATATAACGTAGCTCTTGCCAAGGTTAGCCAACTCTGTGGCTATTTCTATGGCTTTTTCAACACCGCCCAGTTCATCGACAAGACCGATCTCTTTTGCCTGATTCCCTGTCCATACACGTCCTTCGGCATAAAGTGCCATGGAATCTTTCGGCATATTGCGTCCTTCGGCACAACGGGTAAGGAAGAGGTCGTATCCCTTCTCAATATAGGCTTGTAGCATCTCTTTTTCTCTTTCGTTGAAGGGGCGGGTGATGTTCCCGAAATCAGAAAACTCATGGGTTTTTACTTCGTCAGTATAGACGCCTATCTTCTTGGAGGTACCTTCCAGGCTCGGAATAGCGCCAAAAATGCCGATCGAGCCAGTAAGGGTTGTGGGTTGCGCCACAATCCTGTCGGCATTGCAGGCAATATAATATCCTCCCGAAGCTGCCACATCTCCCATTGAAACAACGACAGGCTTTTCCTCTTTCAGGTCGGTGATCGCTTTCCATATCTGTTCTGAGGCGTAGGCGCTACCACCGCCGGAATTGATGCGAAACACCACTGCCTTTATCTCTTTATCCTTTTTCAGCTTTTCTATCTGATCCACCATATACTTGTCCTGTATTTCCGATGAACCGTTACCCGAAGCAATACTGCCGCTGGCATAGAGAATGGCGATGGTATTGTTGGTTTTTTTGATAGGTTTTGTATTTACAGATTTCATCTCTGCAACTGTGGCAGAGGGGATTTTATCTTCTTCCTTGATGTCAAGCAGGGTCCGGAGGTAATCCTTCATCTCGGTTTCGTATAGCAGTGTATCTACAAGATTTGCAGAAAGCAGATATTCAGTGGATTGTAGTAGAGGCATCGAATTGGCCAGTGAATCGACATCCGCAGCGGGGAGCGAGCGTGAGGTGGCTATATCCTCTCGCAGAAAACTCCAGGCATCGTTCAGATAGGAAGTGACTTGTTCCCTGTTTGCTTCGCTCATTTCATTTTGGGTGAAGGGTTCCACGGCCGATTTATAGGTTCCTACTTTGAAAATCTGCATCTCAATACCCAATTTATCCAGGGCGTCCTTGAAGAAAATGGGCGTTGAGGCCAATCCATGCAGATCGAGCATTCCCTGCGGGTTAAGGGCTACCTTATCAGCCACCGAAGCCAGATAATAGCCACCCTGTGTATAGGTGTCGGCATAGGCGACAATAAATTTATCACTTTCTTTAAAATTGAGCAGTTCCTGGCGAATCTCTGCCAAGGTTGCCATTGAAGCCGACAGCATGCGGGAATCCAGGTAAATCCCTTTTATTTTGTCATCATTTTTTGCTTTGCGGATAGCACCCACAATATCGTTAAGTCCCGTTACGGAAGCGTATTCTGATCCAATAATCGATGTAAAAGGATCCTCCTCCGGTGTCCGCTCGGTGATGGGACCGTCTAAGCGCAGATTCAAAACAGAATTGTCCTGGAGTGTAAATTTTTCGGATGAGAAAGACGTAAGGAGAGATCCCATCATACCAAGAAAGAAGAGCATGGCAATCAGGGAGAGAATTACTTGTGCAATAAGAAATCCCACGGCTGAGGCGAGCATGATTTTTATAAAATCTTTCATAACGAGGACTTTTAGTGTATTAATCAGACAAAAATAGATAAAAAACAGTTATGCTACAATATAAATTTACACATTCTTAATTATTTCACTTGGTTTATTTTAAGGCTGGTAGTATATTTGATGGATGAAATGCGTTTTAGCATCGTAATAGTTCACTTTTTCTTAAAAAACGATAAAAACGGGTAAAAGCTGTTGATTTCATGCAACGTTTTTCCGCTTTTTTCATCTATCATTTGAACTGCGATAAGAATGGATGATTCGCAACTGATAATAGCGTGTAAGAAACAGGACCGTAATGCCCAGAAGGTATTATATGAACGGTATGCCCCTGTGATGATGGCCGTGTGCGTGCGCTATTGCAGAGAGGAAGATATGGCCCTCGATCTGTTGCATGATGGATTTATCCGCGCTTTTACGCAAATTGGCTCGTATACGGGCAAGGGTTCTTTTGAAGGTTGGCTGAGACGGATTTTTGTAAATCTGGCACTGGAAAGTTTCCGGAAGGAAAAACAAAAAAACAGGTTTCTGGAAGAATATGGCTATATGTTGGCCAATGAAACCGACGATGATGTCAATGATATATTCGACATAGAAGATATCCCACGCGAAGAGGTTCTGGAAATGATCAGAGACCTTCCGCCCGGGTATAGAACGGTTTTTAACCTGTTTATATTTGAAGAGATGTCACACAGGGAGATTGCACAGATGCTGGGCATCAAGGAAGCGGCTTCGCGTTCTCAGTTTTTTAGGGCAAAAACAATTTTAAAGAACAAAATCAGGGCCATCCTTCATCTTAACAACGACAAATACAATGAACAAAGATAACGAGATTAGAAGAGAGGTACAGTCAAAATTCAGCGATTACAGGGTTCCCGTGCCGCCCGGCGGATGGGAACGGATTGAGCAGTCGCTGAATGCTGCCAGGGCAGCACGTCTGGCTGTTCGCCGCCGGTGGTACGCAGCTTCGGCTGCTGCTGCCGTGATCCTGCTCGTAGGCGGCCTGCTTTTTATTAAACCCGTGGCCGATGTTACCATCCCTCCTGTTTCGGAGTCGGAGTCATCCGGTTCTTCTGCGGAATCCCGTCAAAACCAGGTTGATGCATCACGGCAGGTAGATGCTGCTACAACTGCGATTCCTGTAGGTTCCCTGCATACATCTGCACACAAGAAACAAAAAAAGTCAGGTCTGAACGCATATGCGATGCCCGAAAAGGTTGAAAGCTTGTTGCAACGTGGACGAACACTGCTGGTAAGAGCGGAGAAAAATATCAACGAGAAGGATCTTTCATCTGTCGTAAGACAGATTGAACGGCACTCTGTGGGAGATGTGACGGGAGATACCGACAAAGAGTATTTTATCACGATTGGCGGAGAACAAACAGGTCTGATCAAAGAAGAACAGGCAGCACGGAATGATGAACGAATTATATTGGCGATGAACGGCCGCGGCGGTCTTACACCCTTTCAGCAAACCGTAAATTCCCCCATGACACTTCGTGCCGCCCAGTTTGGGGAGAATAATCCTCCAATGTCGGATCCCAAAATGATACTCACCTCAAACAATACGGCCGGAAATGTTTCGGAAATGGAACATGACCAGCCTGTTTCTTTTGGCATTACAGTGTCGAAATCACTCTTCGATGACCTCTCCCTGGAAACCGGCATACTGTATACCTATCTTTCTTCAAAAGCAAGAAACTCCGGCACCAATTTTCAGGTACAGGAGACACAGCATTTGCATTATCTGGGTATTCCCCTGAATGTGAATTATAATCTTTTCTCATTGAAAAAACTCGATATTTATGCTTCTGTGGGAGGAATGCTGGAAAAAGATGTGTATGGTGAATACCGGAGAAAAGGGGAAGTGAAATCTACGGAATTGAATATTTCATCTGAAGAAGAAGAGATAACAAAGATATCACAATCCAATCCACAAATCTCTGTCAATGCCGGCGTGGGCATTTCTTATCCTGTCTGGCAAAATTTGAAATTATATGGCAAGATAGGTGGAGCTTATTATTTCGATGCAAACAACCAATACAAAACCATCTATTCCGACAGCAAGATCGTAATGGATCTGAATGTGGGACTGAGGTATGAATTCAAATAAACACAAAATAAAATGAAAATGAGAAAATCGATCTTATTGTGGGGGATGATCGGCATGACGCTTATATTGACGTCCTGCCTGGAAGAGGGAACTCGTAATTACGAAGAGACTTCTGTAGCCTATATCGCTGCAGATAATGCAACAGGCCGTATCTACGGCAGGACACTTTCGGGACGCCTTATCACTTCGACGCAAATGCGACTGATGTTCCCGGGAACATTCCAATTTTTTCGATATAGCTGGACTGAGGAACAAGGAACTACGTCCCTGAGTGTAGGCACATCTTCAACAGAAGTGGTGACTGCCGACAACGTAATCATTTCAGGAGAGGCGGTAGAAATTAGCAGAGTCTCGTTGCGGATTGATCAACAACCGCCCGTAGTGGAAACTCCGGCAAAATTTGTGGGTGTGGATCCGCCATTTTATGCAGGTGACCAAATCTATTTGGGAGATCATTGGCTTTTTCAGTACGCCTACGAAGCCAAAAAAGGTGAGTATGCCGTGGTGAATTTCTATCATACGGAGGATCCCGATGCAACTGACAACGAGATCACCATCGTGATGGATCTGACCATAGAGGGAACCCCAGAAGGTACCACAGTTAGCACGAAAACCGATCTGGTTGCGCTGGACATGTCGTCTCTACGAGATATGTACGAAGGAACGAGTACGACGGCTACCAAAGATCTGAAGATAAAGTTTAAATATTATTTGAAAGGAAGCGACCAGATGGTGATCTCACAAGTCTACCGGATGACAGTTAAAGGGTGATTGACTTTCTCACCCGCTTCATCAATCAAATGGCAGCTCTTACTTGGGCTGCTTTTTTTATCTCTCTCCTATTCCCTTAATTAAGAGGAATTCATTACCTTTGCAATCCAAAATGGAAAAGATCATGTGGAGAGATATTTTTGTTACAACAGTACAATTAATAGTCGCTTCTCCGAGTGCATGGAAAGAAATAGCAAAGGAGGAGAGGAGCCTGAATAACTTTATCGGCCGTTTTTTTCATCCTTTTATCGGAATCATTGCCCTGGCAGCTTTCGTGGGTGGCTTGTGGTTTGCCCATGACGGCGGGTTGCAAGGTGCGCTAAAGAATACCATTGTCAGCATTGTTGCGGTATATGGTGGATTTTATATCGTCTCCTATGCTTTGAATGAGACAGCACCACGCTTCGGTATTTACAGGAATCTATCTATTTATCGGATGTTTACGGGGTATGCCTCGGTGGTGGTCTACGTATTGTATGTGATAATTCCTTTTCTTGCTGATTTTTTTATACTCTGGTTGCTCGCCCTCTATACTTTTTATATTGTGCAGACAGGTGCGATTTATTATCTGAAGGTGCCGACAGTCAAACGGTTTAGTTTTACCCTCTTCGCTTCAGCCCTTATCATCCTGACACCGGCACTGATCAGGGGAGTGTTTACATTTTTGATGAAATGATGCAGCAAACTCCCGTCAACATAAAAAACAAACGTGCCACGTTCGATTACGAACTGTTGGATATCTATACGGCAGGCATTGTGCTTACCGGTACCGAAATTAAATCACTCAGGCTTGGAAAGGCAAGCCTGGTAGATACTTATTGTTTTTTTGAACGAGGTGAATTGTGGGTACGCAACATGCATATTGCCGAATATTTTTATGGCACCTACAACAACCACAATGCCCGGCGCGATCGCAAGCTGCTGCTCAACAAAAAGGAGCTGCAAAAGCTTCTGCGGCTAACCCGCGAGACCGGTTTCACCATCATCCCGGTCCGGTTATTTATCAACGAAAAGGGATTGGCCAAGCTGGTGATTGCCGTGGCAAAGGGAAAAAAAGAGTACGACAAACGTCAGTCGTTGAAAGAGAAGGAAGACAAACGCGACATGGATCGCATGTTTAAGAAGTAGTTATAGATTGGTATTTTAGGTTTACAACATTTCAAAACGTTGCACTATGCAATTTTTGCACAACATTATCCTCCGTGCATTTAAAAAATCAGCCCATACTGCACTGTGGCTGCTAAAGATTATTTTGCCCATATCGCTGCTGGTACGCTTTCTGGATTATTACGGCGTATTGGCTTTCATGGCCGATTTCCTGGATCCTGTTTTTGTCTACATGGGATTGCCGGGAAGTACAGCCATTGTTTTCATCACCAGTATCTTCCTGCCGCTCTATGCTCCCCTGGCCATCATCACGTCCATGTCTATTACCCTGCGTGAGCTGACCATCCTCGCGTTGATGTGTCAGATATCGCACAATCTGCCGGTGGAAAGCGCCATACAGGCCAAGACAGGGACTTCATTCCGGGCAATGACCGTTTTGCGTATTGTGACGAGCATATTTACCGGCATTGTATTGAACCTGATCCTGCCCAGGGAGATGGGGATGCCCATCTTTGTACAGACAGACATGGTTGTCATGACATCGGTAGCCGATGTGTTGCTACTTTGGCTGAAAAGCTCACTGAATATTGCGTTACTGATTGTCGTGATCGTTTTCACTTTAAATTTGTTATACAATCTGCTTGAAGCCTATCGGCTGATACCGAAGCTGAGCAAGGCGGTGGAGCCGCTCCTCCGTTTTTTCGGATTGCCGGCAAGTACCGCTTTCCTGTGGCTTATCGGCTATATTGTTGGTCTGGCCTATGGCGGTGCACTGATGATGGATCAGATGAAAGAGGGGAAAGTCACCAGAACCGAAGCCAGCCTGCTGAATTACCATCTTGCTGTGTCACACTCTGTTTTGGAGGACAACCTTTTGTTTGTGGCGCTGGGTGTTTCTGTCTGGTGGATACTGGGGGTAAGGTTTGTCATTGCCTGGATGGTGGTCTGGTTGAGAAGGTTTATATTGAGATTACGGTTCGGGCAGATGCGCTTAAAAGCCGGATCATAGCTGAAGATCAATATTATTGATTATTTTTGAGCGAAATAATATATTGAGAGAACAAATAAAATGAAGTTAGAAGAGATTTTAACCGATCGTATCCTGATACTCGATGGTGCGATGGGTACAATGATACAGCGTTATAAACTCACCGAAGCCGATTTCCGGGGTGAGCGGTTCAAAGACTCTCAAACTTTGCTGAAAGGGAATAACGACCTGCTCTCCCTCACGCGCCCCGACGTGATTGGACAAATACACAGGGAATATCTTGAAGCAGGAGCTGACATCATTGAGACAAATACATTCAATGCAACCAGCATCTCCATGCAGGATTATGGAATGAGTCCTCTGGCGGCCGAGATCAATCTGGCAGCCGCAAAGCTGGCCCGTGAAGCGGCCGATGAGTTTACCCGGCTCACGCCACACAAGCCCCGTTTCGTTGCCGGCTCTATCGGACCGACAAACAAAACTGCCTCGATGAGTCCACGGGTGGAAGATCCGATGTTTCGTGCTGCTACGTTCGATGATTTCATGGCCGCATACAAAGAGCAGATGCAGGCCCTGGTAGAAGGTGGTGTGGATATGCTGCTTATAGAGACCATTTTTGATACGCTCAATGCCAAGGCGGCGATTTTTGCGGCCGAAGAGGTAGCAGCCCAAACAGGTCGGCATACTCCCATTATCCTGTCAGTCACGATATCGGACAAGGCGGGACGAACCCTTTCCGGGCAGACGCTGGCGGCCTTTGTTGCCTCCGTGAGTCATGCCAATCCCCTGGCTATCGGCTTAAACTGCTCCCTGGGCGCCGCAGAACTGAAGCCTTACGTGAAGGAACTGGGAAGAATCGCACCTTTCTACGTCAGTACCTATCCCAATGCCGGATTGCCCAACCAGCTGGGTGAGTATGATGAGACACCGGAAAAGATGGCTGCCCAGATCAAAGAGTTTATCGATGAAGGGTTGGTAAACATTGTGGGGGGATGTTGCGGCACCACACCCGCTCACATCGCCGAATATGCGCGTCTGGTGCAGCATGGTGTTCCGCACCGTAGATCCGTTCCTCCTGCATATATGCGACTTTCGGGACTGGAGTTGCTGGAAGTCTCACCGCAAATTAATTTTCTTAATATCGGAGAACGGTGCAACGTAGCCGGTTCACGCAGATTTCTGCGATTGATACAGCAGAAAAAATATGAGGAGGCACTGGAGATTGCCCGCAAGCAGGTGGAGGATGGCGCGCAGGCAATCGACATCAATATGGATGATGGCCTGCTGGAGGGTGCTGAGGAGATGACCCGTTTCCTGAATCTGCTGGCTTCTGACCCCGATGTCTCCCGCGTACCCATCATGATCGACTCGTCAAAATGGGAAGTACTTGAAGCGGGATTGAAATGTGTGCAGGGCAAGTCGATTGTCAACTCCATTTCCCTGAAAAACGGCGAAGCGGAATTTTTGCATCAGGCCCGGCTGGCACAGCGCTATGGTGCCGCGGTGGTGGTGATGGCCTTCGATGAGACGGGACAGGCAGCTACCTATGAAAGACGCATCGAAATATGCGAAAGAGCCTACAGGCTGCTCACAGAAAACGGATTCGATCCCAAAGACATCATCTTCGACCCGAACGTGCTGGCCATTGCCACGGGGATCGATGAACACAAGAACTACGGCGTGGAGTATATTCAAACAGCCCGCTGGATCAAGGAACATCTTCCGCATGCCAAGGTGAGCGGCGGCGTGAGCAACCTTTCCTTCTCCTTCCGCGGCAACGACTTCATCCGGGAGATGATGCATTCGGTCTTTCTGTATCATGCCATCCAGGCAGGCATGGATATGGGAATTGTGAATCCCGTCGAATCGGTTATCTATGAAGATATCCCTGCGGATGTAAAAGAATTGGTGGAAGATGCCGTGCTGAACAGACGCGACGATGCCACCGAGCGGCTGATGGCTTATGCCGAAAAGATAAAAAATGAGAAAACTCCCGAAACAGAACAGGCTAAAACACAGGAGTGGCGTAACTTTTCGCTTGATGAGCGACTGAGTTATGCGCTGGTGAAAGGAATCGGCGACCATCTGGAAGAGGATCTTGCAGAGGCGCTGCAGGCTTATCCGCGTGCTGTGGATATCATCGATAAGCCCCTGATGGAGGGAATGAACAGGGTGGGCGACCTCTTCGGATCGGGGAAAATGTTTCTTCCACAGGTGGTGAAGGCGGCACGCACCATGAAGAAGGCGGTGGCTATTCTTCAGCCTACCATCGAAGCGGAGAAAACAACATCGGGTGGTTCACAGAAAGCAGGCAAGATTCTGCTTGCCACCGTAAAAGGCGACGTGCATGACATCGGGAAGAACATCGTATCCATCGTGCTGGCATGCAACAACTACGAGATCATCGACCTGGGTGTGATGGTGCCCCCCGAAAAGATCATCGACACGGTAATCAGGGAAAAACCTGATATCGTGGGGCTGAGCGGGTTGATTACTCCTTCGCTGGAAGAGATGGGCATCATGGCCGAAGAGATGGAAAAGGCCGGCTTTGTCATGCCCCTGCTGATTGGCGGTGCCACGACCTCTAAGCTGCATACGGCCCTGAAGATTGAGCACCGCTATAAGCGTGGTGCCGTAGTCTATGTGAAGGATGCCTCACAAAGTCCTTCTGCCGTAGCCAATCTCATGAGCTCTGAGAACAAGGATGCCTACGTGCAGAAAGTACGCAGCGAATATGCACTGCTGCGGGAAGGACATGCCCTGAAAGTAGTCGATCTGGTTTCGCTGGAAGAGGCGCGCAGAAACCCTTTCCGGGCTACTGGCAGCTATGAACCGGTGCGCCCGAAAACCATGGGCAGGGTGAAAATGGAGCAGATAGGGGTTGATACGTTGATACCCTATATCGACTGGAAGTTCTTTTTCCCTGCCTGGAACCTGTCGGCCAAATTTCATACCATCACCCGCATTGACCGGAACGATGCTGCTGCATATGAAAAATGGAAAGCATCATATCGCGATGAGGAACAGGAGAAAGCGGAAGAAGCAGCCAAACTATATCGCGACGCAGCGGATATGTTGCAACGTTTCGCAGATGAACAGGTAGATTATGTGAAAGCGGTCTTCGGATTGTATGAAGCATACAGCGAAAATGACACCATCGTCATCGGGGAAACGCCATTCCCCTTCCTGCGGCAGCAGAAGAAAACCGAAAGCAACGAATATTTCTGTCTGAGCGACTTTATTGCTTCCCGCGAATCGGGGAAGAAGGATTATCTGGGTGCTTTTGCAGTAACCGCCGGTGACGGTGCCGATGAGGAGATGAAGCGATTCGAGGAGGAGGGAGATGATTATTCCGCCCTGCTGATGAAATCGTTGCTCGACAGACTGGCTGAAACGGCTACAGAATGGGTGCATGAGAAGGTGCGCCGCGACTATTGGGGATATGCTGCCGACGAGAGACTCTCCATTGCCGAGTTGTTTGCTGTGAAGTATCAGGGTATACGCCCGGCAGTGGGCTACCCCTCCATTCCCGATCAGACCACCAATTTCCTGCTGCACAAGCTTCTCGCGACTGATGAAATAGGTATATCTCTTACCGAGAACGGTGTGATGTATCCCAACGCATCAGTCAGCGGCCTTCTCTTTGCGCATCCCGAGTCGAAATATTTCTCAATCGGTGAAATCAGTGAAGAGCAGATGATCGACTATGCCAGACGGAAAAATGTGAANNATGCGGAGTTTTGGAAGCGACAATAATTCAGGGGTTCACCCGCGTATCATCCGGGCATTGACGGAGGCGAACATAGATCATGCCATTGCCTATGGCGATGACAAGTGGACCCGGCTGGCAGAGGAGGAAATACGCGTCTTGCTCGAAGACAGCAGCATAGAGCCTTTCTTCCTATTTAATGGCACCGGTGCGAACGTGGTGGCATTGCAGGCCTGCACGCTCCCTTTTCATTCCATCCTTTGTGCTTCTACGGCACACATTGCTGTGGATGAGTGCGGTGCACCGGTAAAATTGACGGGAGCCTCGCTGAAAGAGATCGTCACAACCGACGGGAAACTCACGCCTGAGCTGGTCCGTCCCCACCTGCATGGCTTCGGCTTTGAACATCATTCCCAGCCAAAAGTAATTGCCATCTCGCAGACAACAGAGCTGGGCACCTGCTATACACCCGGTGAAATAAGAGCGCTTGCCGACCTGGCACATGCCCACGATCTGTATCTCTTTGTGGATGGTACCCGCATTGCCAATGCCTGTGCTTATCTGAACGTGACACTGAAAGAGATTACCTCCGGTTGCGGGGTGGATATCTTCACACTGGGTGGCACCAAGAACGGGCTGATGTTCGGCGAGGCACTTGTCCCGTTGCGGAAGGAGTTGGCTGCACATCTCAAATATTACAGGAAACAAACAACCCAGTTGTATTCCAAGATGCGGTATATTGCAGCGCAGTTCATTCCCTACCTGAGTGAAAATTTATGGCTGGAGAATGCACAGAAATCTAATGCTTCTGCCCGGTTATTGTGGAAGAAGATGCAACATGTGAAGGGTATTGAGATTACACAACCCGTGGAATCGAACGCGCTGTTTTTTATCCTTCCCAAAGAGATTACCGACAAGCTGCGGGAACGCTATTTCTTTTACGACTGGGATGAAAGCCGCAATGAAATGCGCCTTGTCTGTTCATGGGACACCACGGAGCAGGATGTCGGCGATTTCATCGATTACCTCAGGCAGCTTACCGATTAGTTATAAGCCTTGGAGGAACTACCTCCTTTATTCATGATAAAAATAGAATATGTTTGACTTTTTGGATGTGTATCCCTGGCTGTTGCCCCTGATTATTTTTGTCGGTCGTATTTTCGATGTGTCATTGGGTACATTGCGTATCATCTTCGTGTCGAAAGGTGCAAAACACCTCGCTCCTGCCATCGGCTTTGTGGAGGTATTTATCTGGATTGTGGTCATCTCACAGATTCTCACGCAAGCAAACGACCTGATCTCTTATTTGTCCTACGCAGCCGGATACGCAACGGGGAATTACGTGGGAATCCTCCTGGAAAACAGGATTGCATACGGGATTGTTTTGTGCCGTATTTACACCCAGAAAAGCGGCAAGGATCTGGTGCAGACACTCAACAAGATGAATATCGGAGCTACGCTGACACATGGAACAGGATCGACCAACGAGGTGGATATCATTGAGACAGTGGTAGGCCGCAAAGAGATGAAAACCCTGGAGCGTACATTGAATAGTTTCGACACCAATATTTTCTATGTGGTGGAAGATGTACGAACCAAGCAAAATGGTATTTTCCCGAAACGGAGAAATATTCTTACCCGTTGGAGACAGGGGAAGTAATTTTCAATACAGGTTTTTGACTGTCCCTTTCCAGGAACAGCCCAGGCAATACAGGAGCGTCGTGTCAAATCCATCCAGTGATTCATCCCCGTGAATCGGATGGATTTTCTTATCTTCTGTGACTGTCACAACAAGTCGTTCGCCTGCGGCATTGAGCAGGTAGAAACGGCGTATTTTGCATTGCGGACAGAGTTTGTTTTTGTTCATACATCAATTTTATTTTCAATGCTCTTTGCTTCCTGCCAGATTAATTCCATCTCTTCAAGAGGCATCCCTTTGAGAGATCTGCCTTGTTCCTTTATTTTCTTTTCCATGTAATTGAACCGGAACATAAATTTTTTGTTGGTGCGTTCCAGCGCATTGTCTGGATTTACCTTATAGAGCCTGGCTGCGTTGATGATGCTGAAAATCAGATCGCCAAACTCGGCCTCCATCCTGTCGGCCTCCATCTTTTCAATTTCTTCTTCCAGTTCTCCCAGTTCCTCCTTCACCTTATCCCATACATCGTGACGCTGATTCCAGTCAAACCCTGCGTTACGCGCCTTATCCTGAATCCTGTACGCTTTAATCAGGGATGGCAGTAGTTCCGGTACCCCTTCGAGCACCGTTTTATTTCCTCCGTTCTCCTTCAGTTTGATTTGTTCCCACGACTTTTCTACCATGCTTGCGCTGTCGGCGCTCTTATCGCCGAACACATGCGGGTGACGGAATATCAACTTATCACTGATAGCATTACAAACATCGGCTATGTCAAAAGACTGTTTCTCCTCCCCGATTTTAGCATAAAAAACCACATGAAGCAGAAGATCGCCCAGCTCCTTTTTGATTTCATCGTTGTCGTTGCTGAGAATGGCTTCCACCAGCTCATAGGTCTCTTCGATGGTGTTGGCCCGCAGGCTCTCGTTGGTCTGTACTTTGTCCCACGGGCATTTCTCGCGCAACTCATCCATGATGTCGAGCAATCGTCCGAAAGCCTCCATCTTTTGTGTTCTGGTGTTCATATCTAAAAAGCAGAGACGCCACAAAGGTGCCCCTGCGAATAATTATTTTTTAAAGTTGGTCAATCCTGTTTGGAGGAATTCGATATACCGTTCTACATTTTCATCGTATGCGTAGGAGGGGCTCAGCGGTTTTCCGTCGTGATCCAGCGCGATGTAATAGGGTTGTGCATTGGCGCCGAACTTGTGTCGTTGCAGATAACTCCATTTGTCGCCGATGGTTTTCAGTCTGGTTGTTCTGCCATTCTCGTCTATTTCGATGATTTCGGGAAGCCTGGCTTTATCGTCCACCATGAGTGTGATGAGGATATACTCATTCTCAAGGATATCTTTTACACGGGGGTCGGTCCATACTGAGGCTTCCATCTTTCGGCAATTTACACAGCCATAACCTGAAAAGTCGATCAGTACCGGCTTGTTCTGTTGTTTCGCCAGCGCGATGCCGGCTTCATAATCCATTGTCTGGGCATGCACTTCACCGTCGTACAGATTGAAATCCTGCGTGTAAAGTGGCGGGGAGAATGCGCTGATCGCCTTTAGTGGGGCACCCCATAACCCGGGAATCATGTACACGGCAAAAGCGAGTGAGATGATCGACAGGAAAAGACGGGGTATGGTGACATGCGGCAGATCGCTGTCGCCCGGAAACTTTATTTTACCCAGCAGATAGATTCCCAGCAGGGCAAAGATCACAATCCACAATACCAGAAACACTTCCCGGTCGAGGATTCCCCATCCGTAAGCAAGATCGGCTACAGACAGGAATTTCAATGCCAGTGCCAGTTCAAGGAAACCAAGCACCACTTTCACCGAGTTGAGCCAGCCGCCCGATTTGGGCAGGTTGGATAACCACGACGGGAAGATGGCGAAGAGTCCGAAGGGGACGGCCAGGGCGATGGCAAATCCGAGCATGCCGATGGCCGGGCCGAGGATACTGCCCGACATGGCTGCTTCTACCAGCAAAGTACCAATGATAGGACCTGTGCAGGAAAAGGATACCAGTACCAGGGTGAACGCCATAAAGAAAATGCTCAGCGCTCCCGATGTCTTGTCTGCCCTCGCATCCATCTTGTTGGTCCACTTTGCAGGCAACACCATTTCAAAACCTCCGAAGAAGGCAATGGCAAACAACACCAGCAAGGCAAAGAAAATAAGATTGAACAGGGCACTGGTGGCCAGATTATTCAGCGCGCTCGCACCGAATATGCCGGTAATTAGCAATCCCAGCACCACGTAGATGACAATGATGGCGGCACCGTAGACCATTGCTTCGGTGACGGCTTTCTTTTTCTCCGTTTTGTTGCGTTTCAGGAAAAAACTAACTGTCATGGGAATCATGGGCCAGACACACGGCGTGATCAGTGCGATTAGACCTCCGATGAAGCCGGAGATGAAAATCCAGAACAGCGACATGCCGGCGGTGCTTCCCTTCATCCCGTAATCCTGCAGTTCTTCAATGACCGGTGTCCAGAGCAGGTCACTGTCTATCCCGGCTGAGGTGGCAGCGACAGATGATGCGGTTTGCAAGCTGTCATTAACTTGTGCTGGTGTCAAGGGTGTAAACGAAAGGCTTGTTTCGCTTGTGGTAGCTGTTGCGGGTGTGCTTGCCACAGATGCGGTTACAGCCACTGTCGCCGGCAATTGTGCCGCGGTAAAGGAAAAATCGTTCGGCAGGGGAGGAGTACAGCTGCTGTCGTCGCATGCCTGAGCCCTCACGTCGCCCTGTAGAATGAAGCCGGCTTTATCGGTCACCTTCAGGCTTTGTATAAACCGGGCATTATTCTGAAACGTGCCAATGGTCATCTGAAAGATGCCGTCATATTTCACCTTTGCCTTTGTGTCGGCGTGAAATTCACCGATGGGTTCCGCGCCGACGATCCGGTCAAAACTGATTTGTGTGGGGGTAGGTCCGCCGTCGGGAATCTTTGTATCATAGAGATACCACCCCTGTTTGATTTGTACATCTGCTACCAGCTCAATTTCACCGTTCCCCACATCTTTCAGTGAGAAGTCCCAGCGCATTTCGTCCTGAGAAAAAACCATGGAGACGCAAAGAAACAGCAAACCGAGTAGTGCGGTCGATCTTTTTATATACATACTTCTATCTTATTTCCTGATAAATCTACTTTCCTGATAAATTTACAAAGTTAATAAATGAGAGATAAAATCCTAAGTTAATATCGGTTATAAAGATTTTTGTTGCGTTAATTGACGCATTTATTGCTTTTGTGTGAGAATATCCAATACGATTTTATCGGTTTCAACCATTCCCTTTGTGCCGATACGAGCCAGGTTCCGGATTGTCTGATCGATGTCGTTGTCGATAATTCCTTCCTGAGCGGAGACCACTTCATTTTCTATTGCCATTAAGGCTGAAAGTGTAGCCGTGGAGACGCCGCTGGCTATTTTCAATGCGCAACTCGGTTTTGCACCGTCACAGATCATGCCGGTAATGTTGGCAATCATGTTTTTGGTGGCAAAGGTTATCTGATCATAATTTCCTCCCATAAGTAAGGTTATTCCGCAACTGGCTCCGGTGGATGCCACCACGCAACCGCACAGCGCGGACAATCGTCCGATATGCTGTTTGATATAAATCATGGTCAGGTTACTCAGGATCAGTGCCCTGATAAGCTGTTCTGTCGTACTTCCCATTTGCTCGGCATATGTGACCACGGGCATGGTGGCAGCAATACCCTGATTCCCGCTGCCGCTGTTGCTCATAACAGGAACCGGTGCGCCTGCCATTCTGACATCACAGGCTCCTGCCGTGGATGCAACCATTCTGGTGTGTAAATTATCTCCGAAAAGGTGGATTCCTTTATCTCCCAGGAGATTTTTTGATACGTTGTGCCCGTATTGTCCATGATTCACCGTTTGAGCTGCTTCTTTATTCATTCTCGCAGCATCGAGGATAAAGTGTAATTCTTCCACGTGCGATGATACGGCATAATCATATATTTTTCTGAAAGTAAGGATGACATCACTGCTTGATTCCCCTGCCGATAACACGCTCTTTTCTAAAAGTATTTTTCCGTTCTTTTCAATATATGTGAAGGATGTATGACTGTCTCTGATGATTGCTTTGACAAAGTCACTCCCACGTGTACAGTGCACTTCAATGAAAAGTTTATCT
The DNA here is from genome assembly GCA_002383605.1 of Proteiniphilum sp. UBA4084. GTDB lineage: Bacteria > Bacteroidota > Bacteroidia > Bacteroidales > Dysgonomonadaceae > Proteiniphilum. The sequence goes on from DFYK01000050.1 coordinate 33,055, forward strand.
GAAATTTGCTCTTTCAGATGAATGTGAATCCTTTTTTCCGCTATATACCGTTTCCCACTAGCTACTTCATCGGGAGTCAGATCTTTGAGTAACTCCAGGCCGTCTTCAGATCTGCCCCTTAATGCTCCCAGCGCAATAGAAATCGGAAGGCCGTTCATGCCGGTACCGGGAATGCCTACTCCCATGGCATTTTTGATGATGTTTGCACTCAGGTAAACTTCTATTTTTTCCGGTATTGCGCCCAATGTTTCGGTCGCTTTGGCTGTACATAATGATACGGCGATGGGTTCCGTACAGCCGATGGCCGGCACGATCTCCTTTTGCATCAGCAATTTGATTTGCTGTCTCTCTTCTGTTGAAAGCACGGTGTTGTTTTTTTTTGTGATTGTGACGACAAAAGTACATAAAAACGGATCACTTGAATGTTAAAATGATGTTGAAGATGTTTTACTTTTAAAAGTTATCAACATTCCATGTTCATAACTTAGGGAAAGAAAGAGTCCTCTAATTTTCCTCTAAAATGAATAACTTCCCTAACTTTACCGTTGATTCAAGAATATATGAGAAAATAATGGAGAAAGCAAAACGCAAACCGGCAGTCAAAGTAGTTGAAAAAACGGTGGTAGCACCCGATATCGGGAAATTACCACCACAGGCCAGAGAGTTGGAGGAAGCAGTGCTGGGAGCGCTCATGCTCGAGAAAGATGCTTATTCAATCGTAAGTGAGATATTAAAGCCGGAAAGCTTTTATGACCCCACGCATCAGCTTGTTTATGGTGCAATACAAGGCCTGGCTATGCAGCAAAAACCGGTTGACGTGCTTACCGTGGTGGAAGAGCTGAAGCGTCAGGGAGAGCTGGATGCAGCCGGTGGTGCCGTGTATGTGGCTGAACTTTCGGAGAAGGTCGCCTCAGCCGCACACATAGAATATCATGCACGCATCATCGCTCAGAAATATCTGGCCAGGGAGTTGATATCTTTTTCTTCAGAGGTATCACAGCATGCTTTTGACGAGACAGTGGATGTGGATGACCTGATGCAGGAAACCGAAGGACGTTTGTTTGAGATCTCCCAGCGTAACGTGAAGAAGGATGTGATCCAGATTAATCCGGTCATCAAGGAGGCGATGAACAACATTCAGCTTGCCGCGAACCGGAAAGATGGTATGAGCGGGTTGCCAACAGGATTTAAAGAATTGGACAAGCTTACGTCGGGCTGGCAGAATTCCGATCTTGTCATTATTGCAGCCCGCCCAGCCATGGGTAAGACTGCGTTTGTTCTTTCCATGGCCAAGAATATCGCCCTCGATTTCGAACAGCCTGTTGCCATCTTTTCGCTTGAAATGTCGAATGTGCAATTGGTGAACCGATTGATTGTCAATGTGTGCCAGATAAAAGGTGAAAGTATTAAAAGCGGTCGACTCTCTGACGACGAGTGGGAACGACTGGATAAAAATCACAAATTCCTGTATAATGCACCCATCTATATCGACGATACGCCCAGTTTATCTGTGTTTGAACTACGCACCAAAGCGCGTCGTCTGGTGCGGGAACACAAAGTGAGGGTTCTGATTATCGATTACCTTCAGCTGATGAACGCCAGTGGCATGAGTTTTGGCAGTCGTGAACAGGAGGTGAGCATGATCTCCCGATCTCTGAAAGGGCTTGCAAAGGAGCTGAACATTCCCATCATTGCCTTGTCGCAGTTGAACCGTGGTGTGGAGACACGTCAGGGAACAGAGGGGAAGCGTCCTCAGCTGGCCGACCTGCGTGAATCGGGAGCCATCGAACAGGATGCCGACATTGTCTGCTTTATTCACCGTCCCGAATATTACCGTATTACTGAGGATGAGCGGGGAAATTCGCTGATAGGAATTGCCGAAATTATCGTGGCCAAGCATCGTAACGGACCGACCGGTATCGCGAGTATGCGTTTTGACAATGAGTATGCCCGTTTCAAAAATCTGGACGATTATGCAGTGGGACAAAAATATGTAGAAAGGCCGTCGCGGATGAACAATCAAGCCAAGAATGCCGGTCAGGCAAACGATGTTTCCGATGCATCGGGTTTTCTATCTCAAAGTAAAGAACCGCTACCTTTTTAGTGAATGCGTTGTATCTGTGTCTTTGCCGCTATTCTGTTTAAATAGTTTAATTACTGTCAAACAATGCGTAAGACAAGGCAGAGAATAATACAATTCAAATTTATTTTCCTATTTTTGTGCGTTAAAAGTTGTATAATCAACTTCACATAAAAACTGTTGAAATGCGTAACATCTTTTGCCTCACCAAGGTATTCACGTTGATGCTTTTACTGTGTATGGGGTTTCAGTCCGCACAGGCACAGGATCAGCCCTACGAAACTGTGACACAGAACGGACAGCGTTACTATAAGTACACCGTCAAATCGGGTGAGGGACTCTATGCTGTTTCCCGTACATTCTCGGTCTCAGTGGCCGAAATAATCCGCTATAATCCCGGATCTAACGCCGGTCTGAAAAATGGGCAGGAGTTGCTTATACCCGTCAACCAGGAGAACGAAAAGCTCTCTTCAACTGTTTCTCCTAGCTTGTCTGATCAGCGCGGAGCTGTGGATCAGAACAGCACATTTCAGCATACGGTGTCGAAAGGTGAGACTGTTTACAGCATTTCCCAGATGTACCGTACGACGGTAAATGAGATTAATCGTTACAATCCCGGAGCCAGTGAAGGGATTACTATGGGGCAGCTTCTTACCATTCCACAACGACGGGTAATCAGCGAAGAAAAAGAGGATAATTATCGTTTTCACACCATTCTCCCCAAAGAAACGCTTTATTCTGTTTCAAGAACCTACTCGTTAAAGCCGGAAGATGTGATGCTCTCCAACCCTGGTTTATCGGCAGAGACCTTCCAGACCGGCAAAACCATCCGGATTCCCTTTTTTGAGTCTTATGAAGTGATTGCTCCGTTTGAGAATCAGACGAAGAATATTATCCACCACGTACAGAAAAAAGAAACTCTTTACAGCATTGCCCGCAATTATCAGGTGGAAGTAGCCGATATAGAACGGCTGAATCCGATGCTGGCAGGTGGCCTGAAAGCCAATATGGAACTGATTATTCCGGTGAAAAGAAGCTTGCTTGAAAAAGATATACGTTCCCGGGAGAACGAAGCAAATCGCTTGCTCTCTCAAAACCTGCCATCCGGAAAAGTTGATGTGATGAAGGTGGGACTTCTCTTGCCCTTCCTCGATGAGACAGGAAGAGGCCATCTACGTCTCCAGGAGTACTATGAGGGTTTCCTCCTGGCGGTGGATGAAATGAAGAACAACGGTGTAAATCTCGAATTATTCGTGTTTGAGATAGGCAAGGGAGACAACACAAGCAAACTGAAAAGTTTACTTGAAACCATGGAAATGCGTTCGTTAAACCTCGTTATCGGCGGAGTGAACGATGCCCAGATCCGGCTAATATCAGACTTCTCCCGAGCGAACAACATAAAATACGTAGTCCCATTCTCGCAAAGTAATGGGGAGGTGCTGAACAATGGCAATATTTTCCAGGTTAACCCACTCAGCAGTGCCACATACACAAAAGCATCTTCCGCTTTTGTTCAGTCATTCGGCAATGCAAACACCAACGTCATTTTTGTAACCAGCGGCCAGAACGACAAAAAAGAATTTACGGCAGAACTTCAGAAGCAGTTGCGGGAAAATAGGATAAAGTATGAATCCGTCTCTCTTTCAGGCACAATAAACAATGCCATCATGCCGCTGTTAAAACCGGGAAAAGAAAATGTGATTGTGCCTTCTTCAGCCGATTCAAACACGCTCAGACAGCTGATCGATGAATTGAAGCAGGTGAGGGAAACCGATTCGCTCACGGAGATCCGTCTTTTTGGTTATCCCGAATGGCAGACTTATACAGACCGGATTGATGACTATCATCTTTTTGGCACATACATCTATACACCTTTCTTTATCGATAAAACCCATCCCGATACGGAAGCTTTTAACCGCAATTTCAACAAATGGTACGGACGGAATCTGATGGATACACACCCCTCCTATGGATTGTGGGGATATGATACCGGTCTGTTTTTTATGACAGCCCTGAGCCGCTACGGAACCCGTTTTGAACAAGATATTCAGAAAGTGCGTGTCAATTCAAGACAATTTGCTTTTCACTTTGAACGGATGAACAATTGGGGCGGATTTATTAATAGTGGACTGTTCTTTATTTACTATGATACCAACGGAAGAATCACCAAAACCGACCGGAGCCGATGAAATCTTTTTTGCCGATACTCATTGTTGCCTTGATGGGCATAAACCCGTTGCATGCACAAAAGAAAGATACCTTCAAGAGTGAGATTTATTTGGGAGTCGGAGGTGGTGTCGTGTCGGCAGGACTCGATTTTATGCCTGCCATTCAACAATCGTTTATGATGGGTGTACATGGGGGGCTGTCTGCCAAAATCATTACCGAAAAACATCTGGGACTGATTACCGAAATAAACTATTCGCAGCGGGGATGGACCGAAGAGTTCGATCCCGGACAAGATTTTTCGTACAGCAGAACATTAAATTATCTTGAGATTCCTTTTCTCACCCATATCTACTTTGGGAAAAAATTTCGTTTCATTGTGAATGCCGGACCGCAAATCAGCATTCTCCTGAATGACAAGCAAGCCATGAGTCAGGCTCTGGCCGATGATATCGCAGAAAAACAGGCGGCTGACCCCGAAGGGCCAATAGGTATTCAATATGGTCCATCAGATGAATTAAAACGGGTTGATTATGGTCTGACAGGAGGAGTCGGGATGGAACTGAAGACTGGCGTTGGAGATTTTAACCTGGAGGGGAGATACTATTTTGGACTGGGCGATGTGTTTGAAAGCCGACGTAGTAAGGAGGCATACTTTTCCCGTTCTGCCCACCGCCTGATTGAGGCAAAACTGACCTATTATATAAAAATCCGCTAGAAATTTTGTACTACAAAAAAAAAGATATACTTTTGAACAAAAATACATGAATATATGTTCATATATTGTTTTGAAGATTGATAGAAAAGATGGAGAAAACTGAAGTAGCACCGGTGAGTAAAAAAATAGACAGAGCCCGTTTTGAAGAGGCGGCCTATTTGTTGCGTGCATTGGCGAACGAAACCCGTCTGTGTGTGATTATGCAACTTTCGCAAACTACTGAAAAGTCTGTCACTGAGTTGATGGAAGGCATGAACTGTGAACAGTCTCTGCTGTCGCACCACCTCACCGATATGCGGGCAAAAGGGATACTGAACTGTCGCAGAGAAGGAAAGAATAGTTTCTATTCATTAAAAGACAAGCGCACTGCAAATGTTTTAAGGTGTTTGATGCAATGTAATCGTATGGACAACAGTTTGAGCTTGTCGTAGTGAGCGAAACAAAACCGAATTACAAGATAGATTGAAAATTAAATAATAACGCAGATTGATGAAAAATTTCTTTTTAAAACACTGGCTCAAAATAGCGGGAATAACAGTCGGAGCATTGGCAGGTTACCTTTATTATTATTACGTGGGCTGTGTCAGCGGTACTTGTCCCATCACATCCAACCCGTACAGAATGCTGATTTATGGGGCATTACTTGGATACCTTCTCTTCGACATGTTTTCACAAAAAAACAGTCCAAAGAAAGTAATTGAAACAACAGAGAATCAAGAAGAAGAAAAAAATAACAAATTATGAAACGAAAACAAAAAGGAGTTCTATTCATCGCGCTTGCAATGGCCGTTACTTTGGCTGCATGTAATAATCCGCGCCAAAAAAGCAGTTCTGATTCGACAGAGACTAACACAATAAAAACTGAAAATAATATGACAACAACAACGACAAACAAAACAATTCACTTAACAAGAGCCGACTTTTTAAATAAAGTAGCCAATTTTGAGAAAACTCCCGATCAATGGGTTTATCTGGGCGACAAGCCAGCTATCATAGATTTCTATGCAGACTGGTGTGGTCCATGTAAGATGATTGCGCCCATTCTGGAGGAACTGGCAGATGAGTATGATGGACAAATTTATATCTACAAGGTGGACACGGAGGCTGAGCAGCAGCTAGCCGCTGAATTCGGTATCAGGAGTATTCCGTCTCTGCTTTTCGTGCCGATGAATGAAGCACCGCAAATGGCACAGGGAGCACTGCCGAAAGATGCCTTTAAACAAGCCATCGAGGAAGTATTATTAAAGAAATCGTAAAAGAGACTATGATGGAAACCATGTTTTTTGAAAATAAAAGTCGGTATGGTTTCGACGAAACCGTGAACCGGCTATCAGAAATTGTTCCGGAGAACGGGTGGAAGGTAATTCAGATACTCGATTTACAGGAAACGATGAGAAAGAATGGGAAAGAGGTTCTGCCTGTGAAGGTGGTGGAAATTTGCAAACCAGATTATGCTTATCAGTTACTTTCTGATGACGGCTTGCGCATTTATGCCAATATGATGCCCTGCCGGATTTCCGTATATCAGAAAACCGATGGACAAACATATCTGTCACGCATGAATTCCGCAATGTTTGCAGCGCAGATAGGTGGCGTGATGCAGGAAGTAATGGGGCATGCTTTTTCCGATGCCGAAGGATTTATTAAACAGATTGTTGTAGCAGATTAACTATGCTCAAGCAGGATAATTAGCATTATAAATAATTTTTTTTTGTGTAAGGGGTGTAATTTATAAGATTGCACCTCTTTTCGTTACCTATCCGTTCACTTTTAATATCCGGGACTGTTTCTCTATCCCGATCTCTTTGTGATCAATTGCTTTAATTTTCGTAATTTTGCATCCAAAATCAGAGCTTCAGCATGAAATTGAGACAAGATTACGAAATAATGGCGCCGGCAGGTTCCTATGAATCATTGATGGCTGCCATACAGGGAGGTGCCGATTCCATTTACTTCGGAATAGAAGGGTTGAATATGCGGTCCAAATCCTCCAACAACTTCACGATAGACGACCTGCACCATATCGTAAAAATATGCCGGGAGAACAATCTGAAAAGTTATCTCACGGTAAACACGATTATTTACAACAACGACATGGCGCTGATGCGCCGGATTGTGGATGCGGCAAAGGAGGCAAATCTGTCGGCCATCATTGCTGCCGATGTGGCGGTGTTGATGTACGCCAGGAGTATTGGCGTGGAAGTTCACCTATCCACACAACTGAACATTACCAACACGGAGTCTTTGCGTTTTTATGCTCAATATGCCGATGTGGTGGTGCTGGCCCGGGA